>JBBSKK010000135.1:0-7654 GCA_038256395.1 Cytophagales bacterium
AAAGGGAGTTTTTGGGCTTCGGCGGCAGTTGCTTTGGGAAATTCCAAAGAAGCAGCGGCAGCCAGGCCAAGGGTACTTTGCAGGAAATGGCGACGGTTGGAAAGCATTGGGGCGTTGATTTGTGTAGGCGTGTAGGCGTGTAGGCGTGTAGGCGTGTAGGCGTTTAGGCGTTTAGGCGTTTAGGCGTTTAGGCGTTTAGGCGTTTAGGTACAAACGATCTGGAAAGCCATTTCTACTAAAAAACTCATTCATCATTCATCATTCATCATTCATCGTTCGTAATACTCCTCCCGAAATACCTTTTTCTGCCGAACATACTCGGGATTGTCTCGGCAGCGGTTCCAGTATTCTTTGAAGATAGTGGCGGCTTTGGCTTTTTCGCTGGTGGCGGCGTCCTTGGCGCGGGGAAGCACGTCGTTGCCCTTGCGCGGGCTGCCCGATGAATAGGGATATGCCTTTTGATCATGTTTGGGATCATCGCCTTCGGCGTACTTGCGGCCACTGGGGTGATTGGCGTAACGGCGGGCGCGGGTAAAACCCATTTGGATGTACTTGCGAGCCATATCGGCCCCGACAAAATCTTCCTTTTTCAGATATTCCTCGAACATTTTGTATAGCTTCTCAGCGGATTCTTTGGCGATTTGCTCCTTCTTGAAACGCCAATGCGGCAGCAGTTCGCTTTTGTAGGGCTGCACCAGCAGAACGCCCTGCTCCCCTACGCCGATTCGGTAAAGCTCGGGGTTGGCGCGGAAGTCGGTGGTGTCGAAGTTGAGATCGTAGTTGAATTTATTGCCCAAAGTGTTGACAGATTTAATATTTCGAGAGGAATAAGTACAAATAGGAGTAGAAAATTTTACACAATACAGGGTGGTTAATTACCTGCCGAATTTGGGATTCACGCTATAAGGCACTTTAAACAAAATACAAGATTTGGCATACTCCTTTGACTAACAAAATTTCCCTCGAAATGCTCAATCCCTTTAACTTATGCGCTATGGAAACTACTGCAACCAAAGACTTTCTGCAAGGCCTGGAGACGCTTTGGCAGGAGAGTCGAAACAGGGAACTGCTCTTCGTGGGACTCATGAAAAAAGATTGCCTGGGCCAACTTCGCAAGCACTGCCTCAGAGGCCACATAAGTTCGCTGCTCTTTCAGAAAGACATCGGGTGGATTTATGATTCTTTTAAATCCAATCTAATCGACTTTAAACTCGGGGAACACCCTTTGAATACACTCAACAGAGACATTACGGAAAGCCTCATGGCAGATGCGGGCGACTTTGAAACGGTTATGATCTTATTGAAATCGACCGAATTCCATACCATTCAATCCTATCGAAAAGTGCTGCAACTGGTTGACCACGAAGGCGAGGTTCACGAGATCCTGCTCAACCATCTTGACCTGTTCACCCAACTACGGGACGACTTGGTCGATCTCCAAACATCTTGCTCCGGGGTCACTCCACGCTACAATTATCAGTCGGGTCAAATGATTTAGAAGCTGTTTGAGTTAGTTTCTATTGGTAAAAATGAGCGATTCTTTATCAAGACAAGGAGCCAAATTAGGATTTTGGCAACGTAGGATTGATGAATAATCGCCATTTTTACCTTGAAGGATTAACTCAAACAGCTTCTTAGGCGTAAGAAGCCAGTAGTTTGGCGACGCGCTGCTCCGAATCTGACAATTCGGACAATAAGGAATCTTCCGAAGTGCTGGCCTTCACGTATTTTTGAATGCGTCCGTCGGCGTAGGCGTTAGTCACAGACGGATGCACGTAGTATTTCTTGCACACCGCCCGCGTGTTGCCGAGGTGTTCGGCCACGGCGTCGAAACAGGCGTTGAGTTTGCGTTTTAGATCCGTTTCGCTAGTCGGCGGCTCCTGTTGTTTCAAAAATTCAAAAGCGGTCACGGTTCCCATCCAGGTTCGGAAGTCTTTGGCCGTGAAACTACCGCAGGTATGTTCGCGGATGTACTCATTGACGTGCCGGGCTTGCAGCGAATGGCGCTTGCCATCTTCGCCGATGTACTGAAAAAGCCGTCGGCCCTTCATTTCCTTGAAATGCTTTACCAGCCGCGCCAGCGAGCGGTCGCGCAGCGTGATGTCATGCTCGATGCTTTTCTTTCCTTTGAATTTCAGGTGGATAGTGCTGCCTTTCACTTCGACATGCCGAGCGTCGAGCGTGGTCAGGCCCGAGGTGCCATTTAGTACCCGGTAGCGCTGGTTACCCACCCGGATACAGGTTTTTTCCATCAACCGCACGGCCAGGGCGGTGGCTTTACCACAGTTGTCGCCGTGGGTGCGGAGGTCGTGCTGTACCTGCTCGCGCAAATCAGGTAGTGCCTGGGCAAAACGCAGCAGTTTGAAATACTTGGTGTGGTTACGGATATGGGTCCAATGCTCGTGGTAGCGATACTGCTTGCGGCCCGCCTCGTCGATACCCGTGGCCTGGAGGTGCGCCTTGGGGTCTTTGCTGATCCAGACATCGTTCCAGGCCGGGGGTAGTACCAGGTCGTTCATGCGCCTGGTTTTACACTGATCTTTGCAGCGTTCGCCCTTTTCGTTGACGTAATAGAATCCCTTGCCTGCCCGCTTGCGGGTGTAGCCAGGCGCAACTTTGCAGTCGATGTAGTGCAGCCCGACGGCCTCCGCCGTTTTCTCGGGGTCTTTCCTGATTTTTTTGAGTTCCTTGGGCGGAAGGTTCGGAAGTACCGTGGCGGCAATGGGCATGGTCATGGACACGCGAGACGATTGGTAGGAAATGGAATATCTTTGCTTTAAAAATATAATACCACCCGGCCAATGCCGATGTTTGAAAATTTTCGCCTAGTTTACCGATTTCAACTATGAACCTGTTTTTTCTAATTTCTTATCTTTTCGCCATGTCCACCACCCCAACCCAAAAGCACGACCACCCGCTCATCAAGGAAGGCGCGACGCTGCAAAAACTATCCGGTGACTTCGCCTTCACCGAAGGCCCGGCCGCCGATGCCGACGGCAACGTGTATTTCACCGACCAGCCCAACGACCGCATCATGAAATGGAGTGTGGACGGACAACTAAGCACCTACATGCAGCCCTCGGGCCGCTCCAACGGCATGTATTTTGACCGCAAAGGCCAGCTCTGGTCCTGCGCCGACGCCAAAAACGAACTCTGGATTATAAATAAAGACAAAAAGAAAGAAACCGTCGCCGTGAAAGACTACCAGGGCCAGCGACTCAACGGTCCCAACGATGTGTGGGTTTCCCCTCAGGGCGCAGCTTACTTCACCGATCCCTTCTACAAGCGCGACTGGTGGGATCATAGCGAGCAGCCCATCGACGTGCAGGGCGTGTACTTGCTGAGCAAAGACCACAAAACCCTCACCCGCGTAATCGACGACTTTAAGAAGCCCAACGGCATCGTGGGAACGCCCGACGGCAAAAAACTCTACGTGACCGACATCGGCGACAGCAAAATTTATCACTACAAAATCAACAAAGACGGATCGCTGAGCGACAAGACGCTACTCTGCGAGGAGCGCTCCGACGGCATCACGCTCGATGACCAGGGCAACCTCTACATCACCAATAGCAACGGCGTGACGGTGTACAGCATGACAGGCGAAAAACTACTGAACATCCCGACGGGCGAAGGCTGGACGGCGAATGTCTGTTTCGGCGGCAAGGATCACAATATTCTCTTCATCACCGCCAGCAAAGGGCTGTATTCGATGGAAATGAATGTGAAGGGGGTGAAACCTTAAACAATTTCCACAAAAAAATCCCGGCCTTCCCAGTTTTGCGATTCTGGCCAGAAGAAAGTAAAGTCGATTTTCCCTTTTTTCATTTTCTCGACGGGCAAGTCGGCGACGTAGATTCCCAGTTTGGTATCGCGCGTATCGATGGTTTGCTGCGTTTTCCAGTCGTCCCTCGACCAATGTACCGTGGCGGGGGCGGTGGTTTCTATCCGCAGCACCTTGCCTTTGGGCAGCTTGTCGATGCGCTGGTCGAAGCGCCAGGCGACCCATTTCGATTTGGTCTTCTTCTTGACGAAGCGGTTGAAAGCGGGCATGGGCATATCGAAAACCTTCTTCTCCTTGATCGAGCAGCACAGCTTGATGTACTCCGAATGCGCCCAGACTAGCGGCATCGCCGATCCGGTAAATTTACCAAGGTATAATTCGCGTTCTGGAATATCCTCGGCATCCCAAACCTGCTCGGGTAGCATACCGTGGTTAGCAAAGGACTCCATCGTCTGCATCAGTTTCACGGCCTCGCCGAAGTTACCCGCCGCGATTTCGTAGTGCGCCCGCTCGCCCGTGAGCAGCGGCCAGGGACGACCAATGCCCGTGCCGTCGAAAGGGCTGCCGTCTTCGTGTTCGCCGTAGCCGTCGTGGTTGTAGCGGTGCCAGCATGGCCCGGTGGGCAAATCGACTTTCAGTACTTCGTCGATCACCTTAATGGTGTTCAAAATCTTAGGATCGTCCGCCGCCCGCAGTCCGAAGCGAACCAGAGCCAAGGCATCGACTGACACTAATTCGGTAGCAAGAATATCCTTTTGGCCGTCTTTTTTATTGTTTAATTCAACGTATTTGCCTTCTAGTTCGCTGGCGGGCAAGCCGCTTTGGTTGATGCGGATGTAGTAGCCCTCCACGCCGACTTTCCTGGCCAAGGGCGTATCGGTCACGTAGGTCCAGCGTTCGATGCTGTCGTTCCAGATGTCGGCAGTTTGGCGGCAATACTCGGCCATTTCTTTTTCCCCGTGTTCTTCGGCGAAGTCGGCGGCGCCCACTAGTGCCGCTATTTCGGCGGCCAATGTAAAGGGCGTCCAACCCGCTTCCTCCTCCCAGCGATCTTGCTTGGTACCCGGCCCATTTTTGACTATAAAAGCCACGGCCCCTTTGACCATTTTCCAGTAGTGGTGCGTGGCTTCGGGGGCCAGCGATTCGTGGCAGCGGCAAAGTTCGATGAGCAAAATGGGCAGCGCGACCTGGTCCAACTGAATACCCGTCCAGTACGGGATGCCTTCCAGCCAGGTATTCTGCGACCAGTGGCCGTCGTGTTCTTGGGTGATAAGCAGATATTTTAAAACCCGAGCGGCCATTTCGTTGGCTCCCAAGGCAATCAGCCCGCCCGAGGACTCGACTAGGTCACGCGGCCACACCAGGTGATAGCCGCCGATGTCGTCGTCGCCCTTGGAAAAGCCCCAGGGAATGGACATGCTGGCAATCATCGCCCCCGGAAAGCGCTTCGACTCGTGCATCCGCAGCACGGCGGCGCTCACGCGGAACAGCTCGCCGACCTGTTCTTCGGAAGAACTCAAAGGCACCAGCGGTTCCTGCCAATCGTGCCATTCCTTCACGTAACGCTGCTGTAAGGCTTCAAAGCCATCGGTGATGCTGGCGTAAGCCCGGTGGCCTGCCTCAGTGGGGTTGCGTCCGAAGCCAACCACCAGCATGAAATCTTCCTCGACCTGTTCTAAGTCTATCTCGGCGGTGAGAGCCACGTTGCCGTCGGGAGCGGTTTCGTATTCCCAGGTCATCAATTTGTGACGGTGCAAATCCTTCCAGCCATCGGACTCGCCCACGTAGCCGACCGAGCGTTTTTTCCAGTCCACCGAGCAAGCCAGTGCCAGGCACAGGCTGTCGCGCTGGGCGTAGAGCATCGGCGTTCCCTTGTAATCGCCCAGCCAGGCGTTGTTTTCCGCGCCCCGGTTGCCCAAGTGCGGTGCCAGCAGCACGTATAGGCGATAGTCGCCTTTTTTTCCCTGTAAAGCCTCGAACCTGACACGCTGCACCAGCGTATCGCGCAGCGGGTCGGTTACGATGTCTTTGACAATCCGGTAGCGGCCTTCCTGGCAGGTATTTGTCAAAATATAGGCCGGAACGCCATCTTCCACCACATCTACTTTATGCTTGGCATGACGTTTCTCTTCGAAAAAAAACCCTTTGCCGTCCGTGACGATTAGCCCCATGTCGCGGGTGCAGGCCGAGTCCTCGCGGGGAAAATACACCTCGTTGACGATACCGTGGCTAAGCGTGAAGCTCACCTCGGAGGCCGCGTCGATGGAAGTGCCGATGCCGGATTTGGCGCTGGATGTCCAGCGGGCGGGAATTCCCGGCGCACCGGGGGCAACTTTTTTGTTTGACATGAATTCGAGTTAGGATATTTTGGAGATGAGCTATTTTTTGTACGTAGCCTGGGCCGATAAGGTGACAGTATTGCCTTTTAAAACCGGGGTTTATGCTTTTCTTTGTGTCCCCAAATCTCACTACATAAGTATGCCCGACTCCAAGAAAAAAGTCCTCTTCATCGACCGCGACGGCACGATCATCTTCGAACCCATTATCGACGAGCAGGTCGATTCGCTGGAAAAGCTGGAATTTCTGCCCAAAGCCATTTCCAACCTGCGTCGCCTGGCCGAGGAAACCGACTACGAATTGGTAATGGTCACCAATCAGGACGGCCTGGGAACCGATTCTTTTCCCGAAGACACCTTCTGGCCCGCCCACAATAAAATGATGAAGACGCTGGCGGGCGAAAATATTCATTTCGCCGAAGTCCTCATCGACCGCACCTACCCGGCCGACAACGCCCCCACCCGCAAGCCCGGCACCGGGCTGCTGACCGAATATTTGAAAGGTAATTACGATTTAAAAAACAGCTACGTCATCGGTGACCGGCTCACGGACGTGCAACTGGCGGTGAATCTAGGCACAAAAGCCATTCTAATCGCGCCCGGAACTCCCGCCGAGGGCATTTCACCGGAAATGAAGGCAGCGATTTCCCTGGTTTCCGACGATTGGGACACCATTTTTAAAAAACTTAAGCTCCCCGACCGCATCGCTACTGTCCAGCGGAATACGAAGGAGACCGAGATTTCGATCAAGCTCAATCTCGACGGCAGCGGCCAATCCGCCATCCACACGGGGCTGGGATTTTTCGACCACATGCTCGACCAGCTCGCCAAGCACTCGGCGGCCGACCTGGAAATCAGGGTCAAGGGCGACCTGCACATCGACGAACACCACACCATCGAAGACACCGCCCTGGCCCTGGGCGAGGCCTACCGCCAAGCCCAGGGCGACAAGCGCGGCACCAACCGCTACGGCTTTCTGCTACCGATGGACGAAGCCCTGGCGCAGGTTGCCATCGACTTCTCGGGCCGTCCGTGGCTGGTGTGGGAGGCCGAGTTTCGGCGCGAACGCATCGGTGAGATGCCCACCGAGATGTTCCACCACTTTTTTAAATCGTTTTCGGATGCCTCGCTCTGTAATTTGAACATCAAAGTCGAAGGCCAAAACGAACACCACAAGATCGAGGCTATTTTCAAAGCCTTTGCCAAAGCCATCAAAATGGCCGTGGCACGGGATTTAAAGGCAATAGACAGCTTGCCGTCCACGAAAGGGGTTCTCTAATTTTTTTGTCAAAGATTCGCCTAACTGGTTTTATGTCCGTATTTTTGCCGAAAACGGCATTTACCAAAAATCGCACTCTTTATGTTCATGAATATCGTTGCCCTTGTGTTTTACACCGTACTGTTAGGCTCTGCGTTTTTCGTGGGGCGTTGGTTGGAAAGGCATGAGAAGGATTACGACCGCTATAAGCGTTCGAACTAAGCAATATTTTTTGCACTTTTTGTGTTAGGTAGTCTTGAATTCACAAACTAACCT
>JBBSKK010000136.1:0-7607 GCA_038256395.1 Cytophagales bacterium
GTTCTTTGCGGAGCAAAACCTGCCGAACGGCAACGACAAAGACCGTCTGCTGGGCAACATTGCCCTGAACTACAAGATTCTGCCTTCGCTGAGCCTGATGGTGCGCACGGGTACCGATTTGTGGACGGACACGAACATTAGCGTGACCAACTTCGAGCGCACCCGTAACGGCAATACCACGCCGGGCCGCTACAGCGAGTCGGTTCGCCGCAGTCAAGAGACGAACCACGACTTTATTTTTACTTTCGACAAAGATCTTACGACCGATTTCAGCACCACTGTGCAGTTTGGCGGTATCGACCGCACCAACTACTACAAGCGCAACTATTTCAACGCCAACGGGCTGGTCGTGGATGGCATTTACAACGCGGGTAACACGGTTCCCAGCCTGAACTCCCTGGAAAGCTCCATCGAGAAATCGAAAGTACAGAGCCTTTTTGCCGCCGCTAACTTCGGCTGGCGCGATATGCTGTTTCTTGATCTGACGGCTCGCAACGACTGGTCGAGTACGCTGCCCAGCGCTGCCCGCTCTTACTTCTATCCCTCGGCCTCGGTGAGTGCCGTGGTGTCGGACCTGCTGAACGTGAAGAGCAATATCCTGACTTTTGCCAAAGTCCGCGCCAGCCTGGCGCAGGTGGGCAACGACGCCAGTCCTTACCAACTGGCCCAGATTTTCGAGTCGAACGGCTCGTGGAACGGTTCGCTGCCGAAGTTCAACGAGAGTCTGCAAATCGCCAACTCCTCGCTGAAGCCCGAGATTACGACGGGCCTAGAATTTGGCGCAGATCTCCGCTTCTTCCGGGGGAAAGTCGGCCTGGACGCTACCTACTACGAGCAAACGACCCGCAACCAGATTTTGGGCGTGGAAATCTCCAAAGCCAGCGGCTACAACACGAGGTTGCTCAACGCGGGTGAGATCACCAACAAAGGCATCGAGTTGACGCTGTCGGGAACCCCCGTGAAACTCGACAACGGATTTAGCTGGGATGTTTCGCTGAACTACGCCCGCAACCGCAACAAGGTGGTGGAACTGGCCGAGGGCCTGACGACTTACACCCTGGCCTCACAGCGCGGCATGACTTCAGAAGCCCGCGTGGGCCAACCCTACGGAACCTTCTACGGTAACGCTTTCCTGCGCTCCCCCGGCGGAGAAATCGTTTACGGCGGCAACGGACTTCCGCTGCTGGAAAGCACCCAGCAGGCTATTGGCAACATTCAGCCCAAGTTCACGGGAGGAATGCTGAATAGCTTCAATTTTAAAGGAATCACGCTGACCGCCTTGCTGGATGTGCGCATGGGTGGCGATATCTACGACGAAGGTACAGGAACGGGCCGCTGGACGGGCCAATACGCCGAAACGGCCCTGGGCCGCGAAGAAGGCGTTATCGGCAAGGGCGTTCGTGAACTGACGGCCTCCGATGGTACCAAGAGCTACGTACCGAACGACATCATTGTAACGGCGAACCAGTTGTACCGCTACAACAACCCCCGTAACTACCACGAAGCCGCCATTTTCGACGCCAGCTACGTGAAACTGCGCGAGGTTTCGCTGGGCTACAACATCCCGGCCGCTTTGATTCAGAAGCTGCACCTACAGTCGGCCAAGCTGTCGCTGGTGGGCCGCAACGTCTGGATGATCTTCAAGAACACCCCGCACGTCGATCCCGAGTTCGACTCCAAGGGCGGCAACGCCCAGGGCTTCGGCTACGGCGAACTCCCCAGCTCACGCAGCATGGGGGTCAATCTGTCGCTATCGTTTTAGGGCTGTCGGCCATCGGCGGTCGGCTTCCGGCTGCACCTGACTAGGCCAGTCTCATCTCATAATTCATATCTAATATCTCATAATTCAATGAATAGATATATCAATCCAAAATTCGTCGCATCCTTGGCTTTCGCTGGTGTGCTGAGCATCACGAGCTGCACCAAGGACTTTGACGACATCAACACCAACCCCAACAGCCCGACCACGATCGGGGCGCAGTACCTGCTGCCAACCGGGATCGAGTCGTCGATCGACCGCTATTGGGGCCATCGTACCCGCTTCGAGCGGATCAACATCGACGCGGCCGAGCTGTACGTGCAGCACTTTACGCGGAACATTTATTCCAACGAGGGCGATAATTTCAGTGTGTCACCCGCTTTGGTAGCCAACAACTGGAAAGGTTTGTACAACGACGGACTGCTGAACTTCCAGCGCATCATCACCCAGTCGAAGGCCGACGGGATCAAGCCCAACACCAACTACGAAGGCGTAGCACTGGTGATGCGCACCTGGGTGTTCTCGCTGCTGACGGACATGTACGGGGCCATTCCTTATTCGGAAGCTTTGGCGGGTACGGCGGAGTCGCCGATTTACACGCCTAAATACGACTCCATGGAAATGGTGTACGCCGGACTGCTGAACGACCTTAAAATGGCCAACGAGCGGCTAACCGTCGGCGGCCCGGCCATCGCGGGAGACATTCTGTACGGGGGAGATATTCTGAAATGGAAGAAATTCGCCAATTCGCTGCGGCTAAGGCTGGCCAATCGGCAGGCGGCCAAGAAGTCCGCCGAGTCGAAGGCGATCATGGCCGAAATTCTGGGCGATGCGGCCAAGTACCCCATTTTTACGAGCAATGCCGACAATGCCTCCCTGAAAACCACCGAGGTACTGCCCAGCAACAACGAATGGAATCAGGTGATGGTGCAGGACGGCCGTACCGACTGGAACATTAGCTCCACGCTGGCTAACAAGCTTAACGCCCTCGGCGACACGCGCATCACGGTTTTTGCCAACCCAAATAAGGACGGTAAGTACCAGGGCCACCCCAACGGCTTGCCCGATGCCATCGCCACCACTTATCTGGCGACCAGCTCTACCATTGGCAGCTACTTTGTGAAGGCCGATGCGCCCGAGGTCGTCATGACCTACGCAGAGTTGAACCTGATTCTGGCTGAGGCCGCACTGGATGGCGACATCAGCGGCGACGGAAAGGCGTATTTCGAGAAAGGAATCGCCGCCTCTTTCGCCCAGTACGGCCTGACGGTGCCAAGCAGCTACCTGGCAACGGTCGGCCCCGTAACGCGTGAGAAGGTTTTGGAGCAAAAGTGGATTGCGTTGTTCGGACAAGGCATCGAGGCCTGGATCGAGAAGCGCCGCACCGGGTTCCCGACATTCCCCGCTTTCGACAGCCGCGCCCAGTTCGATAACGACGCCATCATGCCGACCCGCTTCCCATATCCCAACTCGGAGTATTCGTTGAATGCCGCCGCTGTCAAAGCCGGAGAAACCCTCAACGGTGGGCCGAACGACATGAAGACGAAACTTTGGTGGGCGGAATGAGTGGACAGTTGACAGTGGACAATTCATATTCTCTGGCTGTCAATAATATATTTCATCACTCATCACTCATCACTTATTATTCTAATCTCATATCTCATATCTATGAAAAAGACATTTTTTTATTCTCTGGTTGTGTTGGTGGGAGCGTTTGCCGCTTCCTGCAAAGTGGATGATCCTTTTGTGGATCGAGTGGTGGCACCGGTGCTGGTGGACATCGTCGGGGCTTCGTTTGGCGCACCGATTTCAACCGAGCCGACGGTTTCTTATCCCGCTACCGGGAAGGTGATGCTCACCGCCCGTTTGCTGGAACTGGACAAAAGCGGGATTTTGGACAAAAACATCGGCATCGACTCCATTCCGGTGGCGAATATTCCGATGAAGATCACGCTGCGCAGTGGTGCTTCGCTGGGCGAGGTCACCTCTAACGCCCAGGGCGTCGTGTCGCTGGAAAAGACCTGGGCCGACCTGGGTGTTCCGTCGCCGAAAGCCGGGACGGTCGTCAAAATTTCGTGGTCGGGCAGCTACAAAGGCATTGCCTTCACTCGGCTTTCCCAAGTGCAGGCTAAGTAAAATTCACTATTAAGGGCGGTGCCAATCAGTCGGTTGGTACTGCCTTCCACCGGGCTTTTCGCCAAAAATTGCAGTAAGGGTAGTTTAAATTAGAATATTTTATAAATGTTTAACTACGCGGAATAATTTCCTAATAGTCAATGTATTATATTCTTAAAAAATTTGTCTAATTTCGTTCCTACAAAACAATCACGCTGTTTTTAACCGTTACACCAAATCAACCTTTTACCCCCATGTCACAAAACCTCGACCGCCGCAGTTTACTAAAATCGGGCCTTCTCACCCTGGGTGGAATGGCCGTTGCGCCGCACTTGAAGGCTGGTGCATTCGCCAACGCTCCGCTGTATCTCGACCGCTCCAACCGGATTTACCGCAGCCCGCTCATGCGCGAGCACTTCCTGAACGGAGAGTCTTTCGAGAAGCTGGATGCCTCGAAAATGATCGCGAAGCTGAACGCCAACGAAAACCCCTACGGCCCACCCGCCGCCGCGATTGAAGCAGTAAAGGAGTCCGTAAGCGGTGGCAATCGTTACGCCTGGCGCGAACTTTACGACCTGGTCGGCAAGATTGCCGTGAAAGAAGGCGTGAAGCCCGAGAATATCATGATGGGTCCCGGCTCGTCGGATCTGCTGGAAAAAGTAGCCATTGTTCTTTTCAAGGACGGCGGCAACGTGGTATCGGCCGACCCTTCCTATATGTCGCTGATGAACGTGACGAAGTCGGTAGGCGGTACCTGGAAAGCCGTTCCCTGCAACGACGACTGGTCGCACAACCTCAAAGCGATGGAGGCGGCGATCGACAAAGACACGAAACTCGTTTACATTTGTAACCCCAATAACCCGGTGGCGATGATTACGCCCGGCAAAGAGTTGGAGGACTTCTGCTCACGTGTTTCCGAGAAAGTACCCATCTTCATCGACGAAGCCTACATCGAGCTGGCCGTGGGTGCCGACACCAAAAGCATGGTCGGTCTGTTGCAAAAGAACAAGAACGTCATTATCGCCCGCACTTTCTCCAAGATTATGGGCATGGCGGGTTTGCGCATCGGCTACATCGCCGCTCAGACTGCCTTCCTCGACCAGATTCAGGACATCACGCGCGGTGGCATGGGCATTGCCTTCACTTCCATTGCGGCAGCTTCGGCGGCCATGGACGACAAGAACTTCCAGGACAACACTCGTAAACTTAATCACGAGGCCAAGCAGTATCTATTCGGCAGCCTCGACAAAATGGGCTACAAGTACATCCCTTCCTACACCAACTTTGTGATGTTCCCCATCACCATGGATGGCAAGGAGTATCTCAAGAAAATGGGTGAGAAAGGCGTCATGGTGCGCTCGTTCGACATCAAAGACAAGACCTACTGCCGCGTGAGCATTGGCACGATGGACGAAATGAAGATGTTCGTCAGCGCCTTGCAGGACATCAGCTAGTTTTATTGTTTCCCTGACCCTTCGATGTGTTTGATGTCTCGATTGTACGATGCTTCAATGCAGCCATCGAAGGGTCTTTTTTTTGCCCATTCGGCCACCTAATTTTCCTATCCTACCACCATGAGCGACGCTTTACAAAAAACAATCACCCTGATTCTGCTGATTGTCCTCGGCCTCATTATCCGGGGCAAGTTCAAGAATAAAGAGCAACTGAACGGTATCAAGGAAATTATCCTGTCGGTAGCCCTGCCCGCGACGATTTTTATCGCCATGATGAAAATCCACGTCGAGGCATCGCTGTTCTTCATTCCCATTGCTGCCTTGGCTTTTAACTTTTTTGTGTTTTACTCTTCCCCAATGGTTTTCAACTTCTTTGGGGTGGAAAAAAACAGTTCGACCGGACGGACACTAATGATGCTTTTACCTTCGCTTGCGCCCGGTTTGTCCGCTTTTCCATTCATTGCCGAATTCTTGGGTGAGCAAGGACTCGCCAAAGCCGCCATGGCCGACGTGGGCAACAAATTCTTCGTGCTGATTTTCCTGTATATCATCGCGATGAATATGTTTCTGAAAAACAGCGTCAACGAGGAGACTGACATGAAGGAAAAAATCAAAGGTTTGCTGCTGAGCCTGGTAAAAGAACCCATCAATATTCTGCTGGTTACGGCGATTGTGCTGCTTAGCCTTGGGGTAAGTTACGCCACGCTGCCGCCCGTCATTGCCGACCTGTTCGACAAAACCAGCGCCATGATGACACCGCTCGTGCTGATTTTCATCGGCCTGGCCGTGCAGTTGAAGGAAGGCCGCAAGCGGCTGGTGATGACTATGCTGCTCTTCCGGGCGGGTATCTCGCTGTTTTTCAGCGCGGCCCTCATCTCGCTCTTCAATATTGGCGACACCACAATGGTGCTGTTGGCCGTGGTACTGCCGCTGAGTTCAGCGAGTTTCTGGCCCTTCGCCCACATTTCAGTTTTCAACCTGCGGGAGGAATCCAAGGGGATGTCGAAGGAGCGCCGGACGTTCGATGTGGAACTGGCGGTGCTGATTCTGGCATTTTCGCTGCCGTTTTCCACCATTCTTATCCTGGGAATCCTGTCTACTGGCGCACTCTTTACGCACCTGCCTACGATCCTTATTGCCGGTGCCATACTGACGGCTCTGGGAATTATTCCAAATCTGGTCACCAAGGCAGCCTTCAAAACATCGCCTTCGGAGGCGTAACCTCAAACCCTTTTTTCATGGGCAAATCGCTCGTTATCTTTTTTCTGTTTACAATTGGGACTGCCTTGTCGATGCAGGCCCAAAATTCAGCTAAGGTTGGCGCAAGCAGCGTCGCTGCAAGTCAGGTTCAGAATACCAAACGAACCCAAGGCAAAACCGCTTGGCTGACTGCGCTTTACCTGCGTCCGGTCGAGCAATCCGCCATGAGCCGCGAAAATTGGCCGCTGATTCCGGCGCAGTTGCTGGAAGTGTTTTCCACCCACTCTATCGAAACGCCTGACGGCCTCAAGACCGTCTCGAAACTCAAAAAGGGGGATATTCTATACCGCTGCGAAACCGCCACCCAGCGGGTAGTCGCTTGGGAAGTGCGAATCGTGCAGCAGAAGTCGCGCCGGGTCGATGCGCTTTATTCGGCGGCAATGGACGGAGGTGCTTACCCGTTGGAGCGGATAGTTGCGGTGGACCATCGATAGGGGGATTATTACTTTGGCATCGCACGACTAGCTGACACCGATCGCCCGGTAAGCCGCTTCGGCACCTGCACGGTCCGGCTGATGCGCTCCTGTTCGGCCACGGGTCGGCTCAGCAGCATGGTGTTTGCCAACGCCTGCCTAAAAAGCGTTAGGATCCCGGAGGGTGGTTATCATAATTTAGGTGTTATTATGCACCACTTTCTGTTTATGCCAAAAAAATCATAATTATATTTACAAATTAATTCGATTATTTTCTTTCAAAATTAACTGTAATACTTCCAACATTATCGATTACAACTTTCAATTCCGTATCCTGATCAATATTCACAAGTTCAACAGGAGAGCCAGGGATTACTAAGCTCCCTTTCTCTAAAAACAATCCTTTATCTGTTAGTGAATTCACCAACCATCGTAATGAGTGAAAAGGGCCACCCATTATCTCAGAACCAGGTGCAGAAGTTATGAGAGATTTGTTTTTATATACTGTAAATACTTCATCTTTGAATTGTAAATCGACAGGAGAAATCCTTTGATCTCCTATAATAAGTCCTGTATGAATACCACCCGAACAAATTAATTCTTGGA
>JBBSKK010000137.1:0-7606 GCA_038256395.1 Cytophagales bacterium
AAAATGGAAAAAAGACGAGATTTTATCAAAAAAATAGCCCTGGGTACCGCAGGCATTTCGCTGGCGGGTGCCACCAAGGGCATGTCGGCCCGCAGCTATGCCAAAATCATCGGGGCCAATGACCGCATCCATATCGGTATTGCGGGCTTAGGGCGTCGGTTGGGAGCCTACTACCAGCCGATTGGCCTCAAAAGTAGCAACGTAGAGTTGGTGTACCTGTGCGATGTGATGAAAAGTCAGCGCGAAGCAGCGGTAAAGAAATTCTCCAAGTACATCGACTACACGCCGAAACTCGAAAACGACATTCGCAAGGTCATTGAAGACCCGAAAATCGACGTCCTGATCAATGCCACCCCCGACCACTGGCACGCGCCCGGTACCTGGATGGCCGTGAAAGCGGGCAAGCACGTGTACGTAGAAAAACCGTGCAGCCACAATCCCCGCGAAGGTGAATTGCTGGTGGAGTTTCAGAAAAAATACAACAAGGTGATTCAGATGGGCAACCAGCAACGGTCCGCGCCCGAATCGCAGGAGATTATCAAGGAAATCCACAACGGAGCCATCGGTAAAGCCTATAAAGCCATTGCCTTCTACGCCAGCGCGCGCGGCGAAGTACCCCTGCAAAAAAAGACTTCTGTCCCCGATGGGTTGGATTGGGAACTGTGGCAGGGCCCGGCCCCGCACCGCGACTACACCAGCGAAACCTGGGACTACAACTGGCACTGGTACGGCTGGAACTACGGTACCGCCGAGTCGGGCAACAACGGCACGCACGAACTGGACGTGGCCCGATGGGCCTTGCAGGGCGACTACCCTGAGCACGTAGCGGTCGAGGCCGACAAGCGCTACTTCCCCAACGACGGCTGGGAAATGTACGATACAATGGAAGCAACCTTCCGCTTTCCCGGCAACAAGATTATCCAATGGCAGGGTCAAAGCCGCAACGGCTACAATACCTACGGCAGCGATCGCGGGACGCTCATTTTTGGTACCGAGGGTAATGTCTATGTCGATCGCGGCGGCTATAAACTCTACGACCGCAATGGTAAGATGATCAAAAGCAACGACTCCAAGGGCAACGAGGCCGGGACCGCCCTGGGCGGCGGCGGCGACATGACCACGCTGCACGTCGTCAATTTCTTCGACGCCGTGCGTGGCACCGCGCAGCAGAATTCTCCGATCGCGGAAGGAGCCAAGAGTGTTCATATGTGCCACCTGGCCAACATCGCCTACCGCACCGGCGGCATGCCGCTGGACGTAGATCCCAAGAATGGTAAGATCATGGACAAAAAGGCCATGAAGTACTGGGATCGCGAGTACCAGCCGGGCTGGGAGCCGAAGCTGTAATCAGGCTGGATTTTTAACAAAAATGCCCGGAAGAAAAACTTTTCTTCCGGGCATTTTTTCATCAGGAAATTCTGGAACATCCTTTCCAAAGAGAAGGAGCAGTCTGCTAACTACCCCAATCGCGCCAACGCTTCCCTGATCGTCACAATTTTCGCCTCCGCGTCGGCTTGCTTCTGGCGTTCCTTTTCCACAATGTCGCCTTTGGCGTTTTGGACAAAGCGTTCGTTGGAAAGTTTTTTCGACACCGACGCCAGGAAGCCTTCGGTGTATTTCAAATCCGCCAGCAGCGTTTCGCGCTCGGCTTCCACGTCCACTTCCCCGGCCAAATCGACAAAAAACTCGTCGGAACGCACCAGGAACGACATGCCGTCGGCCTGCTCTTGGACAAAAGTGATTTCCGAAACATTGGCTAGTTTCTGAACGAGAGCCGCGAGCTTTTCGTACCGCTCCCTGGAATCCGTGCGGATGGCAAGCGGCAGGGCGGTTTTGGGGCTAAGATTTTTAGTGTTGCGCAGATTGCGCAAGGCCGTTACCAATTCAATCAGCCGGTCGAAATCTTCCAAAAGGTCAGTATCCACCGCACCAGGCTGCGGGTAAGGGGCTAAACAAATACTTTCTTTTTCGCCGCGTTCTGCCAGGTTCTGCCAGATTTCCTCGGTAATAAAAGGCATGAACGGATGCGTCAGTCGCATGAGTCGGTCAAAGAAATCCAGCGTGGCACGGTAGGTTTTAGCGTCGATGGGCTGCTGGTACTCGGGTTTGACCATTTCGAGATACTGCGAGCAGAAGTCGTTCCAAATGAGCCGATATACCGCGCCCAGCGCGTCGGAAATGCGGAACTTGATAAAATCATCGTGCAATTGCACCAGCGTCTGGTTCAGTTTGGACTCAAACCAGGCGATCGCTAAATCATTGTTTGCCGGAATATCCGCCGATATTTCCCAGCCCTGCGTGAGCCGGAAGGCGTTCCAGATTTTATTACAAAAATTCCGTCCCTGCTCAACCAGTTTCTCGTCGAAGGGCAGGTCGTTCCCGGCGGGCGAACTGAACAACATTCCCGTCCTGACGCCATCGGCCCCGTACTGCTCGATGAGTTCGATCGGATCAGGCGAATTGCCCAGCGATTTCGACATCTTGCGGCCCAGCTTGTCGCGCACGATGCCTGTCAAATACACATTCTTGAACGGATACTGCCCCCGGTATTCGTAACCCGCAATAATCATCCGCGCCACCCAGAAAAACAGGATTTCCGGCGCCGTGACGAGGTCATTGGTCGGGTAGTAGTAGTTGACGTCGGCGTTGTCCGGCTCCTCGATGCCGTTAAAAACCGAAATCGGCCACAGCCAGGACGAAAACCAGGTATCCAGCACGTCCTCGTCCTGCCGCAGGTCTTCTTCAGTAAGGGCAAAAAGCTGGTGGTCGAGTTGCGCCTTGCGCAGGGCCTCGCGCTTGGATTTAGCGACGATGATGGTACCGTCGTTGAGGTAGTAGGCCGGAATCCGGTGTCCCCACCACAGTTGGCGGCTGATGTTCCAGTCGCGGACGTTCTCCATCCAGTGGCGGTAGGTATTCTTGAACTTCGACGGAATGAGTTGGATGATATCGTTCCGGAGCGCGTCCGCCCGGGGCGCGTCCGCCATCACGTTCTCGAGCGCGGGCTTGCTCAGTCGCTCCATTTTCAAAAACCACTGCTCCGAAAGGCGCGGCTCGATGACGGCGTTCGTCCGTTCCGAATGCCCGACGTTCGACTGGTATTCCTCCACCTTCACCAGATTGCCGGACGCTTCCAGCATTTTGGTAATTTTCTTCCGGGCCACAAAGCGGTCTTCGCCGACCAGAATCTGCGCTTTTTCGTTCAGCGTGCCGTCCTCAGCCAACAGGTCGATGATCGGCAAGTGGTGTTTCTTACCTAGTTCGTAGTCGTTAGTATCGTGGGCGGGCGTCACTTTCAGGCAACCCGTCCCGAATTCCATCTCTACGTACTCGTCGGCGATTATTGGAATGGCCCGATCGATCAGCGGGATGATGGCTTTTTTACCAATTAAATGCTGGTAGCGCACGTCCTCGGGATTGACGCAAATCGCCACGTCGGCCATGATGGTTTCGGGGCGAGTGGTGGCGATGGTCACGCTTCCCTCCTGCCCGTCCAGGTCGTAGCGGATGTACACGAGTTTTTGGTGGACTTCCCTCATCATCACCTCCTCGTCCGACACCGTGGTGCGAGCCTGCGGATCCCAGTGAACCATGCGGTGGCCGCGGTAGATGTCGCCCTTTTCGTAAAGGTCGATAAAGACGTCGATGACCGAACCGTACAGCTCCGGCTCCATCGTAAAGCGGGTGCGGTCCCAGTCGCAGGAGGCACCGAGTTTGCGGAGTTGCTGCAATATGATGCCGCCGTACTTGTGCGTCCACTCCCAGCAGTATTCCAAAAATTCATCGCGACTCAGATCGCGCTTCTCGATGCCCCGCCCTTTGAGCATCGCCACCACCTTGGCCTCGGTCGCGATGGAAGCATGGTCGGTGCCCGGTACCCAGCAGGCTTCGCGGCCTTCCATCCGCGCTTTCCTGACCAGAATATCCTGGATGGTGGCGTTGAGCATGTGGCCCATGTGCAGCACACCCGTCACGTTGGGCGGCGGAATCACGATGGTATAGGGCTCCTTGTTGGGGTTGGGCTGCGAATTGAAATAGCGGTTTTCGATCCAGTACTGGTACCACTTGTCTTCTATCTCCTGCGGTGAGTAGGTTTTGGAAATCATAAAAAATCCTGGCTGATCCTGAATGGCCCGGCGGGGGCGTTTTGGGAGCAAAGATAGGGAAAAGTTGCGCCCTCTAATTCTCTACATCCTGCACCAGCGGGCGGTCGTCGGCCTGCCGCTTTTCGTATTGAATCTTGAATTTGCTCAAATCGGGCGCGTGCTTGCGCTTCCGGGACAACTCATACTGATAAATCGTTTGCCCCATTTGGTATAAAAACGGATGGCCCACCGACTCGTACTCGTAGCGGTTGTCGTTCAGGATACCGTCTTCGTTGACGTAGATCGTCGCCGAGAGCATAAACTCGACTTTATTCTTAAAATCAGCCACGTAGGAAGCGTCAGTCAGGAAGCCGTAGGCCCAGCCCACTTTGTTGAACACCCGCACGCTTTCGGGTAATTGGTGGTGCGCGCTGTCCTGGAAGAAGAACTTGGCGTAGCTGTCGTAGTACTGGGCCGCGTCGTACTTAGGGTAATTGGTTTCGCCGGGAAACTGGGAGAGGTATTGATAGAGATAGGTGTAATCCGCCTCCGTCAGGTCGAAACGCTGCCGGGCGGGTACCGAGGCGGGAAAAAGCGTCGAGCGCAGCAGGGTGTGGAAAGCCTCCAGCGGTAGTTTGTTGCGGGTCGTGAAATCAAAAGGCTCGTTTACCACGCTATCCCCCGCCACCATGTAGCCCTTACCGAGCTTGTCCACTCGGCGGAAGTCAAACGGGTCGGCGTTGTAGGCGGCGGGTTGGGCGTGGATGAGTGAGCCGTCTTCGCTCACGAAACGAATGGGGTTCGTGTGGCGGTTTTCCTCCGTCGACATCCGCACGAAGCGGTGCGTGATGCGCGTATCGGCGTAACCCATCGCGTGGAGGAGGCGGTTGATTTCTTGCTGCCCCACAAACTCGAACATCCGGCTGTACGGATCATTTTCGCTTACCAGAAAAGCTTTTTTGATAAAATGCGCCACCGACGGAAAGCCGTTTTGGGCCGTGGCGTCGTGCCACTCGCGGGTCTGTCCGCCGAAGGCGCTATCGAACTGCATGGGTGTAAACTTATCAACGCCCGGAATCTTCATCCGGTTGAGTTTTTCCAAAGACAATAGCACCAGTGGCAGCTTGACGGTGGAAGCGGGATTGAAATAAAACGTGCTGTCAAGATTAAAAGCGAAATCCGTAAACGTGGGCTTATTCCGCGCATCACGGTCAATGCGGGTGTAGAGAATTTGGAGCCGATACTTTTCGGGATGCCGAATGACCTCCTGAAAAATCGGGTTGTTATTTTGGGCAAATAGTTGGGTCAGAAAGGCATCCGTCTTGGGCTGGGCCTGACCTTTTGGTAGGATTGAAAAAATAAAAAACAGGCTACTGAGTATGCGTAAACCTTCTTTCATGGCAATATTTTTTAACAGCGGGCTTTTCTACTAGCTAAAAACGAAACTGAAAAGTGAACTGTGTCACCCCGTATTGGGGTAAAAATAACTAAATTCAAACCGTTACCAGGCAAAATCGTGGAAGCAGTAGGCAAATTCGATGGGTGCAAAGTAGGGGCAAGAGAGATGAAAATTCTGCATGGGTGCAGTTTTTTCTAAAAATAATAGTATTATTTTTGCGGGCGCTTTCAGAAACTGATAGAACAAATCCCCCGGAAAAGCCATTTTCCGGGGGATTTCTCGTTTCCAATGGTCGATTCAGGGGCAAAATACCCTATTTTTGCAAACGCTTTCAAACTCAAATAACTCTTTATGCTTTCCAAAACCTACGGCGGCGCGGTCTATGGCGTCAATGCTTCGATGATTACCATCGAGGTCGCGGTCAGCCAGGGGTTGCACTTCTTCATGGTGGGCCTGCCCGACAGCGCCGTGAAGGAAAGCCAGCAGCGCGTGGAAGCATCGTTGAAGCACGCTGGCTACCGGATGCCGCGCCAGAAGATCGTCGTCAACCTGGCTCCCGCCGATGTCAAAAAGGAAGGCTCATCTTACGACCTGCCGATTGCGCTCTGCGTGTTGGAAACCTCGGAGCAAATCAAGTGTGAGCGCAGTCTGGAAGAGTACGTCATTATGGGCGAGCTGTCGCTCGACGGCAACCTGCGGCCCATCAAGGGTGTACTGCCCATCGCCATCGAGGCCCGTAAGCAGGGCATGAAGGGTTTCATCCTTCCCACCGAGAACGCCCCCGAAGCCGCCATCGTCAACAACCTCGACATCATCGGCGTCGAAACCATGCAGGAGGCCGTGGAGTTCGTCGAGGGTAAGCGCGACATCGAGCCGCTGGTAATAGATACGCGAGATATCTTTGCCAATACCGTCAACGACTACGAGGCCGACTTCTCGCACGTGCAGGGCCAGGAAAACATCAAACGCGCCCTGGAAATCACGGCGGCGGGCGGCCACAACGCTATCATGATCGGCCCGCCCGGCGCGGGTAAAACCATGCTGGCCAAGCGGCTGCCGTCTATTCTGCCGCCATTGTCGTTGCAGGAAGCGCTGGAAACGACCAAAATCCATTCCGTAGCCGGGAAGCTCGGGTCGCGCTCCACGCTGATTTCGCGGCGGCCTTTCCGCTCGCCGCACCATTCGATTAGTGACGCGGCCCTGGTCGGCGGCGGCAGTTTTCCGCAGCCGGGCGAGATTTCGCTGGCCCACAACGGTGTACTTTTCCTGGACGAACTGCCCGAATTCAAGCGCAGTGTGCTGGAAGTGATGCGGCAGCCGCTGGAAGACCGCAAGGTGTGCATCTCGCGGGCACGAATGGCCGTGGAATTTCCCGCCAGCTTCATGCTCATCGCCAGCATGAACCCTTGTCCGTGCGGTTACTACAACCATCCCGAAAAGGAGTGCGTGTGCGGGCCGGGCGTGGTGCAGAAGTACCTCAACAAAATCAGCGGCCCGCTGCTCGACCGCATCGACCTGCACGTGGAAGTGACGCCCGTGTCGTTCGACCAAATTTCGTCCACCCGCAAATCCGAAAGCAGCGACGAAATCCGGGAGCGCGTCATCAAGGCCCGCGAACGGCAGACTGAACGCTTCAAAGACCGCCCCGAAATTTATTCCAACGCCATGATGCCGCCCGAAATGGTGAAGGAAATCTGCGAGATCGGCGACGCAGGCCGTGCCCTGCTGCGCACCGCGATGGAGCGGCTGGGCCTCTCGGCCCGCGCCTATGACCGCATCCTGAAAGTTTCGCGCACCATCGCCGACCTGGCCGCCAGCGACGACATTAAGATCGAGCACCTGGCCGAAGCCATCCAGTACCGTAGTCTGGATCGCGAAAACTGGGCCGGCTGATGCAACTCCGCGTTTTTCCCGATAACCTGAAAGAGTGGCTGGCTCTGAAACTCAACCTGGTGCCGCTCCCGCTGCTCCACGCGCAGATACTGCCCGTCATTAGCCGCGCCGTGCTGGAAGCCGTGGATGGCGGTATTTTTGAAGCCATCCAGAATGGCCATACCACCGCCGAAGCCATTGCTGAAGCCTGTGGCTTCGATCCCCGCGCCACGACGCAGTTGCTGGGCGT
>JBBSKK010000138.1:0-7530 GCA_038256395.1 Cytophagales bacterium
GCCGCCGTTGGTACCTTCGGTAAAGTCGAGAATGGACAGCCGCCAACCCATTTTTTCGCAAAAACGCTGGTACATCCTGAACAGGTCGCCCGCAAAAATGGCCGCTTCGTCGCCACCCGTGCCGGCCCGCACTTCCAGGATACTGTTACGGCTGTCGTTGGGGTCTTTGGGGATGAGCATTTCCTTCAAAGCGGCCTCCATTGCATCCTGCTGGGGTTGCAGTTCGTTGAGCTCTTCCTTGGCCATTTCGCGCATTTCGGGGTCTTTCTCGGTGTTGACGAGTTCCCTGGCTCCCGCGATGTCTTTGAGGAGTTTCTGGTAGGCGTCGTACTGTATCACGACTTTTTCCAGATCGCTATATTCCTTGCTCAGCTTGGTGTAACGCGCCATATCGTTGACCACTTCGGGCTGAATGATCTGTCGGCCCACCTCCTGAAATCGTTCTTTGATGGCTGCTAGTTTATCTTGCATGGTATTGAGAATGACGTTTGATATTGGACGTTAGACGTTAGACCGGTCCGCCAGTGCGGTTGGACTTTTCAACTGAGTCGGGCCAATCAGCCTTTTGGTAACAATGGCAAGGTGTCCGGTTTTACTGGCGTGTTTCTTCGTTTGGGGGCGCAAAGATACGTAATTTCGTGGCTGGAATATTTTGTAAACCAGCGGTTCGGCGTCGGGTCGTTTGTCTTGAATTTTTATATGAAAATCAAAAATTTGAATTATCTAAAATCCTCTGTTCTGGTATGGCTCGTCCTGCTAACTGCCGGAGGCTGCAATACCGATAATCGCATCAAGCAAACCGAATCTTTGAAGGAGGAAATAGCGGGATCGAAGATCAGACGCGTCACCGACGCCCAACTCGTGGCCGCCGTGGACGAATGGGGCAAAGAAATGGCCGTCATTATGCAAAAGGGTTTGGAAAAAGAGCTGGCGCAAAACCCCGATGAGGCAGTAAAGTACTGCGCCAATCTGGGTCACGTCCCGCTCATCGCCGCCATCGAGGATCAGTACGAGGTAAAAATCCAACTCTTGGGTATGTTGGCCCCGGAAAACGCGACCCTGGCCCCCAAGGAGCGCGAACTAATGGGTGCCTACGTCTATAACGCCGAAAAAGACCTGCCGCAGTTCGATAACGTCCAAAAACTCAATGACACGCTGCTGGTGTACAACGCCCCCATCCCGAAGAAAAGCCCCATCTGTCAACAATGCTTCCCCGACCAAAAGCTGCCTTTCGCTATCTGGCGGATACTTTTTGACAAGAAAGCGGTGATTCGGAAAATGGGGAATTGAGGAGGAAAGGAGGAAAGGAGGAAAGGAAGAGGTATTCGTCGAACCGCGCGGGCGGCCTCGTCCTTTTATCCCTTCCTCCCTTCCTCCCTCCTCCTTTCCTCCTTAATTTATTCCATCGCCCTCTTCCATTTCCCATACGCTTCCCGATATTCCTCCGCCCGCGCGGCGTCGGGTTCAATGGTGTGCGTGGCGGTGAGACCGACGAAGGCTTCCTCGCGGTTTTTATAGTGGCCTAGTCCCATACCCGCGCCTCGGGCGGCGCCTTGGGCACCGTCGGTGTTGAAGAGTTCGACCGTCGCGCCGGAAATGCTGGCGAACGTTTCGCGAAAAATCGGGCTGAGGAACATATTGGCTTCCCCGGCGCGAATGTTTTTGAGCGACACGCCCAGGTTTTCCATCACCTGCATGCCGTAGTAAAGCGCAAAGACGATGCCTTCCTGCGATGCCCGGATGAGGTGGCTTAGGCCGTGACGGTTGAATTGCAAACCCTGGAAAGTAGCGCCGGGATCACGGTTGCAGAGCATCCGCTCGGCTCCGTTGCCGAAGGGCAGACACAGCAGCCCGTCGGAACCGATGGGCGCTTTGGCGGCGATGTCGTTCATTTCGGGGTACGACACGCTGCGGTTCAGGATGTTATTGCGCAGCCAACTGTTGACGATGCCCGTGCCGTTGACGCACAGCAATACGCCGTAGCGCGGCGTCCCGAGCTTGTGGTTGACGTGCAAAAAAGTATTGACCCGCGACTCGGCGTCGAATTTCGACTGGTCGCTCACACCATAGACCACCCCCGAAGTACCCGCCGTGGCAGCCACCTCGCCCGGTTCCAGCACGTTCAGCGAGAAAGCATTGTTGGGCTGATCCCCGGCACGGTAGGTCACGGGCGTTCCCTCGGCTAGTCCCAGCGCTTCGGCGGCCTGGCGGGTAAGTTCTCCCTGGTCGCCGAACGTGGGGAAAACCTGCGGCAATAAATCAGCCTCAAAACCAAAATAATCCAGCAGGAATCCGGCGGGCTGCTCGTCCAGGAAATCCCAGAAAATACCTTCCGACAATCCCGAGGGCGTCGTGGCGACCTCGTCCGTCATGCGGGCGGCGAGGTAGTCGCCGGGAAGCATGAACTTGTGTACTTTGGCATAAATGGCCGGCTCGTTCTGCTTGACCCACGCCAGCTTGGAAGCCGTGAAGTTGCCCGGTGAGTTGAGCAGGTGCGGCAGCACCACGTCGGATCCCATTGCTTCGAGGGCGGCATTACCTACCTCCACAGCGCGGCTGTCGCACCAAATGATCGAGGGGCGCAATACGTTCATTTCCTTGTCCACCACCACCAGACCGTGCATTTGGTAGGAAATACCGATAGCCTTCACCTGATCGGGCGCAATCCCCGACTTCTGCATCACCGCTTTCGACGCCAAGCAGGCGTTGGCCCACCACTGCTCGGGCTGCTGCTCGGCGAAGCCGGGCTGTGGGGCGTCCATCGGCATTTCGGTTTCGGGAAAGAAAGCCGACGCCACGACCTGCCCCGTGTCGGCGGCCAGCAGGCAGGCTTTTACGGACGAACTGCCGACGTCGAATCCAAGGAAGTACATGAGGTTGCGGGGTTAGGAGAGGTGGGACTCAAAGCCACAAAGGTACAAAGCCACAGAGCCACAAAGCAAATGCTTGTTCCGTGGAGCTGCGGTCGGGTGTTTTAGTGAATACTGGCTTGCCAAAAATCTATCTACGGGAAAATTTTGTCTAACTTCAAGCCGAGATCAGGTTTGAATAAAAACCGAAAATACAACACCATGAAATTCGACTACATCATCGTTGGGGCTGGGTCGGCGGGCTGCGTTTTGGCCAACCGTCTTTCGGCCGACCCGGCCAATTCGGTATTGCTGCTGGAAGCGGGCGGGCCGGATAAAAAAATGGAGATCCACATCCCGGCGGCTTACGCCAAATTGAACCGCACGGAGGTGGACTGGAGCTTCTCGACCGAACCACAGGAAAACGTTCTGAACCGCCGCATCTACCTGCCACGCGGCAAGACTCTCGGCGGTAGTAGTTCCACTAACGCGATGGCCTACGTACGCGGCAACCGGGCCGACTACGACGAGTGGGCCGCGCTAGGTAATGCTGGGTGGAGCTACGAAGAGGTGTTGCCCTACTTCGTACGTTCGGAATACAACGAGCAGATCGACAATCGTTTCCACGGTCAGGGCGGGGAACTGAACGTGACTTTCGCGCAAAAGTACCAGACGCCCGTTGCCGGGGCGTTCGTGGCGGCCTGCGTCGAGAACGGGCTGTCCGAAAACCGCGACTACAACGGGGCCGAGCAGCGCGGCGCGGGGTTGTTTCAATTTACGATCAAAAACCAAAAGCGGCACAGCACGGCAGCGGCCTTCCTGCGGCCCGTCATGCGGCGGTCCAACCTCACGGTCATTACCCAAGCGCTGACGGAGCGCGTCCTGATCGAGAAAGACCGGGCGGTGGGCGTGGCATTTCGGTCGGGCCGAGCGGGTTTGCAAGAAGCGAGGGCCAGCAAGGAGGTCATCCTATCTGCGGGATCCTTTAACTCGCCCCAACTGCTGATGCTGTCGGGCGTGGGCGACGCCGAAGAGTTGAAAAAGCACGGCATTCCGCTGAAAAAGCACCTGCCCGGTGTGGGCCGCAACTTACAGGATCACCTGTTTTTTCCGGTAACTACGCTATCAAACATTCCCTTGGTCAACAACGAGTTGAGTACGATGCGCCAACTGCGCGGCCTGATGCAGTACGGCCTTTTCAAGAGCGGCCCGCTGACCATCAGCCCCCTGGAAGCGGTTGCCTTCCTGAAAGTGACCGACTCGCCCGACCCGGTGGATATGCAGTTTCACTTTTCGCCAGTTCACTTGGGTCGTGATTACGTGGCCGACTTGTATGACCTCGACACGCTGCCTCGTACGGGCGGCTATTCAGTCATGCCTACTTTGTTGAAGCCCAAAAGCCGAGGGCAGGTAAGTCTGAATTCTGCCAACGCGGCGGATGCACCCCGCATCCAGCCCAACTTCCTCTCGGAGGAGTCAGATTTAAAAACCCTTCTGGCTGGTACTAAAAAGGCGCTGGAAGTCGTGCAGGCTAAAGCGTTCGATGCCTACCGCCAGGAGATCATCGCCCCGCCCGACCGCAGTTCCGAGGACGCCATTATTCTGCACCTCAAAAAGAGCCTGGAAACCGTGTACCATCCGGTGGGAACCTGCAAAATGGGCCAGGATGAGGGTGCCGTGGTGGACAAACAACTGCGCGTCCGTGGCATCGAAGGGCTGCGGGTAGTTGACGCTTCCATCATGCCGCGCATCGTGGCGGGCAACACCAACGCCGCCGCCATCATGATCGGCGAGAAGGGAGCGGATTTGATTTTGGGAAATAGAAGCTTTGCAAAATAAACACGAAAGTCACTTTACCCGCCCGTACTTTTTCATCAATTCCATCACCTTCTCGCGGGGAAGTTCCGGGACTTTGTGGCCCTGAAAACCCTCGGAAGTCCGGGCCATGAAGAGCGAATTGACGATAGCCTCCTCGGTGGCCTCGATAGCCGCCAGGAAAAGAGGCGACATATAGTCGTTGTGGAGTAGCGTCACCGCCGCCGTAGGCTGCTCCGCCTCGTGCGGAATGCGGTAGGCCGTGGAAAAAGCGATGACGTAGTCGCCGCTGCCGTTGGAGGCAATGCCGCCCGTGCGGGCCAGGCCCATGATGGCGCGTTTGGCCAGTCGTTTCAGGTTGCGGGCGTCGAGCGGGGCGTCCGTCGCCACGATCATCATGCACGAGCCGTCCGAGGATTTGTCCAGCGCTTCTTTGAAAGAATATTGCCCCAACTCTTCGCCGACCGGAACGCCGTCGATTTGCAACACGCCGCCAAAATTGGTCTGTACCAGCACACCCACCGTGTAGCCGCCCAGTTTCTCGGGGAGTTTGCGGGAGGAAGTACCGATGCCGCCCTTCCAACCGAAAGCAACTGTCCCGGTTCCTGCCCCAACGTTGCCCTCGGCCACCGCGCCGCCTTGCGCTTTCTGAATGGCTTCCAATACATGTTCCTTCTTCACGTGGCGTCCCCGGATGTCGTTGAGGTAGCCGTCGTTGGTTTCGCCCACCACAGGGTTGGCCGAGCGGACGTCCTCGTTGCCCGGCTGGCCGATTGACCAGTCGAGCAGCGCGTCGGCGGCGGTCGGGACGCTGAGGGTGTTGGTCAAAATAATCGGCGTTTCGAGCGTACCCAGTTCCTCGACCTGCGTAGATCCGGCCAACTTACCAAAGCCATTGCCTACGTACACCGCCGCCGGAACTTTCTGCTGGAACACGTTGCCGTCGTGCGGCAAAATGGCCGTGACGCCCGTACGGAGGTCCTGCCCCTGCACCAGTGTCACCTGCCCAATCTTGACGCCGGCTACGTCGGTGATGGCGTTGAACTTTCCGGCGGGCAGGACGCCAATTTTTATATTTAGATCGCGGGGGCGGGGTTGAGCTTTTATTGAGGAGGAGAGGAGGATGGAGGAAAGGAGGAGGGGAAGGAAGGTTTTCATTGAAAGCTTGGGCGAGTCAGTTCCTGTCTTTTTTTTACGAATATACCTTTTTTCCAAAACTTACTCCACCGCAGCGGCGGGCAGTTGCTGGCACTTTGGGCAGAAGTAGGTGGTTCGGCCACCGACGCGAATGACCTCAATGGGCGTTCCGCCGCGGGGACATAACAAATGCTGCTCGCTCGCTTCGCCATAGGGCGAGGCGTCCCAGGCCCGTGCGTGGATGAGGAACGACTCGGGGAAGTGCGCATAGCGGGCCTCTTTTTCGATGGCGGTTCGCAGCACGAGTTGGATGGCTTCCCGCAGGGACGCGATTTCGGTGGGCGTAAGTTCATTGGCACGTTTTTCGGGGTGGATTTTGGCCTGGAAGAGTAATTCGTCGGCAATCCAGTTGCCTACGCCCGCCGCCACGCTTTGGTCCAGCAAGGTGGATTTGATGACGGACTTGCGGTTGGCGAGGGCGGCGGTCAAGTCCTCCACCGTCAGTTCCAGCGCGTCTTTGCCGATCTTCTTTTTCTTCAAAAATGCCTCGACATTCTCCACCAACCCTACGCGCTCGAATTTGCGCGGACAAACAAAGCCCAGATTGAAACCGCCCCGAAAGTAAAACACGATCCGAGCGTGGCGCGGACGGTCCAGCGAGTAGTGATAGTACTCCAAGCTGCCTGACATGCCGAAGTGCATCCTGACGGTCACGTCTTGCTTGTCGGTGAAAACGAACAGGTTCTTGCCCACCCGCCTCGTGCCGGTAAAGGACGCGCCCCGCAGTGTTTCGAGCAGTGTGGCGTAGTCGGTGGTCAGGAGTTTATTATCCTCCACGTCGATGTTTTCGATGGGTTGGTGCAGGCAGGTGGCTTCCAGGTAGTGGCGGTAGCCTTCCACTTCGGGCAGTTCGGGCATTTGTTTAATTGACGGTTCGGGGCCGCTGGGACTACCTCATCTCTCTTTTTCCGCCCCATTCACATAAAAATTCCTGTCGATCGTCAGCGCGGCTTCGCCGCCGGTTTTCATGGTTTTCCAGGTGGTGGTCGGACGAATAAACTGCGTCTTCCCGCCCGCCAGCGTAATTTTCACGGGCATATCGAAGCCCTCCACCACGTTCGTCCAGCGGTATTTTAGGGTTTTTCCCGCCAAAGAATATTCCAGCTTCGGAATCCTGACGTCGCGCAGGTACTGGTCGAAAACCTTACGCAAATCCCGTCCCGCGTGGTCGCTGATATACTTCTCGATTTCGGACCCATCGACGGTTTTGTGGTAGAACGTCTCGTTCAGGCCGCGCAGGATTTGCCGCCATTTTTCGTCGTCGTCCACGATCTGCCGGATGGTGTGCAGCATATTGCCGCCCTTGTAATACATATCGCCCGAGCCTTCCTGATTGACGCCGTAAATGCCCACGATCGGACTTTCGTTTTTGATGAGTTTGCGGGTGCCAATCACATAGTCCGCCCCGGCTTCCTTGCCATAGTAGTATTCCGTAAACAGGTTTTCGGAATAGTTGGTAAAGCTTTCGTGGACCCACATATCTGCCACGTCTTTGTAGGTGATGTTGTTGGCAAACCACTCATGCCCGCTTTCGTGGACAATGATAAAATCCCATTTCAGCCCCCAGCCCGTACCCGATAAATCGCAGCCCCGGTAGCCGTTCATAAAGCCGTTGCCGTAGGTCACCGAGCTTTGGTGCTCCATGCCGAGGTAGGGTACCTGCACCAGC
>JBBSKK010000139.1:0-7500 GCA_038256395.1 Cytophagales bacterium
GGTAACGCGATTTGATACGTTCTAAAATCGCATCCACGTCCACATCAGGCGTGAGTTCTATTTTATTTTTGGAAATGTTGTATTTGGGATACGTACCACGCAGGAAGGAAGCGGGCTTTCCGAATTTTGCCAAATGGCTCAGAAATAGGGCAATGCCCACCAGCGCGTCGCGTCCGTAGTGCAGCTCGGGATAAATAATGCCGCCGTTGCCCTCGCCGCCGATGACGGCGTCGTTAGCCTTCATCATCTCTACCACATTGACTTCCCCCACGGCGGAGGCGAAGTACTTGCCGCCCGCCTTCTCGGTTATGTCGCGCAGGGCGACGGTGGACGAGAGGTTGGAAACAGTATTACCGACTTTGTTTTTCAACACATAATCCGCCACGGCCACTAGCGTGTATTCTTCGCCGAAGGGCGAGCCATCTTCCGAAATCAGCGCCAGACGATCCACGTCGGGATCCACCGCGATGCCAAGGTTGTAGGAACCATTCTTGATTTCTTGCCGGATTTCGCGCAGGTGTTCGGGCAGCGGCTCTGGGTTATGGGCGAAGTTGCCCGACGGGTCGCAGTTGATTCTTAAAATATTCTCAGAGTTGACGCCCAGCGATTCCAGCAGCATCGGTATCGCGATACCGCCCGTGGAATTCACGGCGTCCACCGCGATGCGGAAGTTGGCGGCGGCAATGGCATCCCGATCCACCAAATCCAGATCCAGGATGAGGCTGATGTGCTTAGCCAGGTAGCTTTCATCGGTTCGGTAGCCGCCGAGTTTTTTCACTTCCACAAAATCGAAATCCTCGGCCTCAGCCAGGCGCAGGAGTTCCGCGCCTTCCTCGTCGGAAATGAATTCGCCTTGGTAGTTAAGCAGTTTCAGGGCGTTCCACTGCACGGGATTGTGGCTCGCGGTGAGGATGATTCCCCCGGCGGCCTGCTCGGCGGTCACGGCAATTTCGACGGTCGGAGTAGTCGAAAGTCCTAAATCGATGACATCCCAGCCTACGCCCTGCAGCGTGGCAGCGACAAGGCGGCTGACCATGCCGCCCGACAGCCGGGCGTCGCGGCCAATCACGATCGTATTGCTCTTGGGGGCGGTGCGCCGCAGCCAGGTGGCGTAGGCGGCGGCGAATTTCACAACGTCGATGGGCGTAAGGGAATCCCCGACTTGGCCGCCGATGGTTCCCCTGATTCCTGATATGGATTTGATAAGCGTCACTGCATTCCTGTACTTGGTTTAACAACAAAAGTAGCTATTTCCAACGCCAATTGCGCCATTTTAGCCCGCAACTTCTTCTATTTCTACGTAAGCGGTAAGCACCGCCGCAGCGTTCCCCTGAAAAGTCCCCATCACCGGGGCCAGTTGGTCAAAATCGGCGGACGCACCCAGGCAAACGTGGTTGTTGCTCATGGCCCGTCCTTCGGTGGGATCGAAGCCGCGCCAGCCCGCGCCGGGCAAATAAACCTCGACCCAGGCGTGCAGCTCGTGGGCTTGGGCAGGGTTACCGTAAAGATATCCGCTCACAAAGCGCGCGGCGATGCCCAGGCTGCGGCAAGCGGCGATGAACAGACTCGAGTAGTCGCGGCAAGTGCCGCTCTGGCCGCGCAGGGTCGTTTCGGGCGGGAAAGCCCGGCCTTCGGCCCGATGCTGATAGAAAAAGTTATCGTGGATATGCTGGCTCAGTATCGTCAGGAAAGTCACCGTAGCCCAATTAGCCTGGGTGGCGATTTGCCGGGCAAACTGTTCCACGTAGGGCGTGATTTCGTGGCGACTCAGGTACGGAACCAGGTATTTCTGCGCCCGTTCGGGGTAGCGGAAGGGAATGTTTTGGGATTCAAAGGGAAAAAGGACAAAGTCGAAAACGTTGAACGAATCTGAACGAAGCGTCATCTCGGCCTCCACCAACAGATGGCTGGTGTTAAAAGCAAAGTACGCGACCTGCTGCACGTTGCCCTCCTCATCCACGTTGCGCACAACTTTCGAAGGCACGGGGTCGATGTGTAGCGCGTAGTGCAGGATTTGCTGGTGCGGATAGGTTTTAGGATACAGGTACAGCAGGTGCGGCCCGAGCGCCACAGGCTGATCGTAGGTGTAGCGCAGGGAATGCTTGACCCGTAGATTCATGAGGTTTCAAATGATTTTGATAAAATCGGCTCCATCCACTCCGTGGGTAGTTTCTGAACCGAATTCTGTAACAGCACGCTCCACTGCTTGGCCACGAAATCGAGGTCGTCTTTCTCGAAACGGTGTTCGACCATACGAAAGCCGTCTTTCTCGTACATAATGACGTCGATGGGATAGTCCACATCGTTGGAACTCACCCGCGTGGAATCGAAAGAAAGAAACCCAATTTTGAGCGCATCCTGTAACGAAGATTCATAACGCAAACTTCGGTACAACAGAGGCTTGCCATGCCCTGAATTACCAATGATAAAAAACGGCGAACCCTGCCCGACTTCCACCCAGTTGCCCTCGGGATAAAGCAAAAAAAGTTTGTGTTCGTCGTCGTCTTCCAACTGCCCCCCCACAATGGAAAACAAGTTGAAAGCCAATCCCGCCTGGCTGAGGGCCGCCTGATCCTCATTCGCCACCCGCCGCACCTGCGCCCCGAAGGCGTTGACAGCTTTGTAGAGTTTATTGAAACTGTGATCCTGCTCTTCCAGCACTTCCTTGAAGTACGTAATCGCCTTGTCCCGCACTGAGCGCAAGCCGGACGTCATGATAAACATCGAATGATGCTCAAACTGATGCACCGAAATTTTCTTGTTGGTCGATACTTCGCTCCCCGAAGTCAACCGCGTATCAGCAATAGCCACCAAGCCGGAAGATACTTTTATGCCTAAGCAGTAGGTCATGGTTTAGTTGAAAGTGGAGAGTTGAAAGTTGAAAGTTGCGATTGCTCCAAAATCAACTTCAAATATATATGGTCTCGATTTCTTACTATTTCCAAAATTAATTAAGCCGAAACGCCTGAAATTGGTGGCCATTTTGGCTTTGGTACTGGCCCATAACGCCCATGGTTTGGGATTGGATGGGTTTGGCGTCGAAATACATGTCGAAAATGGCGCTATCGACTTCGTTGTTCAGGCTCTGGAAATTGTCGAGGTACTGGTGCAGACCGGTTTTGAAAATATCCTCGGCGTTAGTGAACTCAATGTCCGAGCGCAACTTGCTGATGGTTTTTTCGGCCAGATTGGTAAAGCCGCGTTCCGGCGTGGAACCGGCGATGGCGTAGAGCGAAAGCTCGGCCTGTCGCACACAGTAAGCGATGGAGCGCGGGAATAATTTATCCAAAATCAAGAACGACACAATATTCATCGGGGTAAGCGCGGCATGGGTTTGGCGGTACATGCTATAAGCACTCACCGATTTCAGCACGGCCGTCCACATCATCAGGTCGAGCGTGGTGCCGACGCCCCCAATCTCGGGCAGCAGCGTGAAGTACTTCACATCCAGGAAGCGCGACGACTTGTCGGCCCGCTCCAGGTGCCGCCCCAGCCGCCCGAAGTGCCAGGCTTCATTGCGGGTGATGGTCGAATCCACCACGCCGTGAAAGAGCTGGCAGCGCCGCTTGATTTCGGCGAAGAAATCCTGCATCAGGTCGAGGTTGCGGAAATTGTCGGTGGGCGTACTGCGGATAAAAAGGTAGAACTCATTGATGCTCTCCCACATTTCCTTCGAGATGCTCTCGCGGATGGTGCGGGCGTTTTCCCGGGCCTCGTACAGGCAACTAACCACCGAGTTGGGATTGCGCTTGTCGAAGGTCATAAAGTAGATAACGTCCTCACGGGTAGGCTTGTCGAAGTATTCTTCAAACAAAAAATTGTCCGCCGTGGCGGTCAGCAGCGGCCCCCACTGCTCGTCCACATCGGGCGGCAGATCCAGGGCCATATTGAAATTGACGCCCACGAAGCGGGCGTAATTTTCCACCCGCTCCATGTAGCGGTTCATCCAGTATATCGAGTTGGCAACGCGGCTCAGCATAAGGTCAAGTCTGTTTGTAAACGTCGAAGATGCTGAAAATTTCTATACGCGACGCGGTTAGTGGGGGAAATAATATTTTGGTAGAAGGGGGAAACAGGGAATGTTCTATTTTTTGTGGTGAGAGTGCAGGAAGGTTCACTTTTTCACCCCAACCCCTCAAACCACCTCTCCACCGCCGGCCCGCTCATAGAGAAAAGCAGATTTGGAAACAGCCCCAGCAGCAGCGTAAGCACCGCCAAAAGGACCAGCAGTCCAATTTCCCGCGTACCAAGATCGGTCAAAGCAACGGCTCTCGCCTCATTCCGATACCAGAATCCACCAAAAAACATCCGCTGCAACGTCCAGAGGAAATAGGCCGCCGCCAGCACGATGCCCAGCGTCGAGAGGGCCGGAATCCAGACGGGAATCTGCTCGGCGCGGAAGGCCCCCATGAGCGTGAATAGCTCGCCGACGAAGCCCGAGAAACCCGGCAAACCGAGCGAGGCGAAGAAGGCCACGCCCGTCAGCACGGTGTAGCGCGGCATGGGGCCGATTAGCCCGCGATAATGTTCGATTTGGCGGTCGTGGGTGCGGTCGGACAGGACGCCCGCCAGTAGGAACAGCATGGCCGACAGCACGCCGTGGCTCACCATTTGGTAAATAGCTCCGTTGAGTCCTTCGGCGGTAAAAGCCGCGATGCCCAGCAGCACAAAACCCATGTGTGAGACGGACGAGTAGGCAATCATTTTTTTGAGATCGCTCTGCGCCAAGGCGTTAAAGCCGCCATAGACAATAGAAATCATCGCCAGCACCGCTAACGGTACCGAACTGAACAGGGCTTCCTGCGGAAAGAAACCGTCCACGATGCGGATAAAGCCGTAGCCGCCGATTTTTAGTAAAATCCCCGCCAGCACTACCGATATGGCCGTGGGCGCTTCCACGTGGGCGTCGGGTAGCCAGGTGTGAACGGGAACCACGGGTAGTTTTACGGCAAAGCCCGCGAACAGCAGCCAGAAGGCCCAAATTCGGACAGGCGTGTCGCCCAGAAAAATGCCGGAAGTCGGGTTGAGCCAGGCGCCGGGCAGGTAGTTGGCGGCATCGGACAGGTACTCGAAGCGGAAGGTATGCACCAACTGCTGCGGCTCGATGAAGCCCTGCGCCAAAGCTTGCTGGATTTGCAAAACGAGGCCCGCGTTCGGCGCGTCGCCCAGCGCCAGCAGCCCCACCGCCCGCGCCGTTTCGACGGGGTCGATGGCCGACAAGTACAGGCCGATCATCACGATCAGAATCAGCAGTGAACCCAGGAAAGTATAGACGAAGAACTTGATGGCCGCGTACTCGCGCCTTGGCCCGCCCCAAAGCCCGATGAGGAAATACATCGGCAGGAGCATGAACTCGAAAAAGAGATAGAACAGGAAAAAATCCTGCGCCAAAAAACAGCCGACGACCGTGCCGCTCAATAATAAATAGAGCGAAAAATACGCCTTTTGCCGCGAAGCAACATTCCACGAACTAACCGCCCCGACCAGCATCACTACCGCCGCCAGCAACACCAGCGGCAGACTGATACCATCCACCGCCAAAGCGTAGTCGACAGAAACGGTTCCCAAGCTACCGAGCGAGAGGGTGATCCAGTCCACCGTTTCGCGAAACTGGTAGCCGCCGGAGGTTTTGTCAAAACCAAAATACAGGAACAAACTCAGAATTACTTCCAAGGCGCAGAATGCCACCGTCAGCACCCGCAAATCCTGACCGCGCCGCTCGGGCCAGAGCAAAGCCACTAAAGCGCCTGCCAGCGGTAAAAATATTAGTAAACTGAGTAGATACTCACTCATTTTGAAAAATTAACCATTGACCGCCTCGGGGCGCCCCGTTTTAACCATTAACCGAAATAACCCAAAGCAGCAGCAAAAGCACTCCCACAAAGGTGACAAGAAAATAAGACTGTATTTTTCCATTCTGAAAAAGCCGCACGACTTGCCCGGCCCCTTTGGCCGTTCCGGCGACTAGCTTTACGCCGCCGTCGGTAACGTGGCGATCCGTCCAGCCGACGATGTGGGCCAGCACGACGGCTGATTTTGCGACTATATTTACCAGAGAATCAATGATTTTCCGTTCAATTTCTGAACAAAAATCGGCGATCTTTTGAAATACAATCAGAAAAAACGTCTGGTTTTGCGTGGCTTCGTTGTGGTTGGCGTAGGGATTGAGCCGGCGCAAAGGGATGCGCCAGGGGCTGTTGCGGTCGGAGATCCTTTCCAGACGGGAAGGGCGGAAAAATCCGCCGTAGCGCCTGGCCCGTCGGAAAACCAAACCCAGAAAAACGCCCGTCACGATCACCGACAACATCGGCACCCAGGTGGCGTGAACCAGCGGGGCGTAGTCCAGACCTGCAAGAAACCAACCCGCAAAACCATCCAGCGGATTAACAGAAAACCAGAAAAATAGCGATCCGGCGGCCAGCACGGCCATCGGCCCCCATATCAGGGCGGGTGATTCGTGCGGATGAATGCCGGGTACTTTGGCAAAACGATTTTTACCCATAAAAATCAACCACACCTGCCGCACCATGTAGAAGGCGGTAAGCCCGGCGGCCAGCACCGCCACAATGGGAAAAATGTACCAGTAACTCCCCTCCTCGGCGGCACGGGCGAAAGCCATCGCGAAGATGGCGTCTTTGGACAAAAAGCCGGAAAACAAGGGAATTCCCGCCAAAGCCGCCGCACAGACGACGTAACAAAAGAACGTCTGGGGCATAAGCGTGCGCAAGCCGCCCATGTTGCGCATATCCTGCGGGTCGAAGCGGATGTTGGCGTCGTGAGGACTCAGCGCGTGAATGACCGAACCCGCCGACAGGAATAGTCCGGCCTTGAAAAAAGCGTGGGTGAACAGATGAAACATGGCTACCTGCCAACTCCCGACGCCCACCGCCAGCACCATCAAGCCCAACTGCGAAATGGTCGAATACGCCAGCAAGCGCTTGATGTCCCATTCGTACATCGCTTTCCAGGCACCGTGCAGCATGGTGATGGTGCCAATGATGGCGACCACGAGTTGTGCCGTGGGCGTGAGCAGAAAAGCGATGCGCGCCAGCAGAAAAATCCCGGCCGCCACCATCGTAGCTGCGTGAATCAGGGCCGAAACGGGCGTCGGGCCTTCCATGGCGTCCGGTAGCCAGGCCGAGAGCGGAAACTGTGCCGACTTGCCGACGCAGCCGCCGAAGAGGAGGAGGCCGATGGCGGTGAGGAGCCCTTCGTCTCCGCTCAGGCGGGGCCGTCCCACAGTGACATGAGGTAGGAGCCCTTCGGCTCCGCTCAGGATGACAGGGGGTAAGATGGAGAAATCGGTGGTTCCGGCGTAGTGGAGCAGCAATAAGATTCCTGTCAGGAAGGCGGCATCGCCGATGCGGTTGAGGACGAAGGCTTTTTTGGCGGCCCAGGCGGCGCGGGGTTTATAATACCAAAAGCCAATGAGGAGATAGGACGACACTCCGACTAACTCCCAGAAGACGTACATCATCACCAGACTTCCGGCCAGCACTA
>JBBSKK010000140.1:0-7415 GCA_038256395.1 Cytophagales bacterium
GTTTGCGGGTCGGTTTCGGAGTAGTTGAAGATGATGTGTTGTCCATCGGCATCGGCGACCAAATCGCACCCATCATGTAGACCTCAGTCTCGCAAAGCGGCGATCACAACCAGCAATAATAGGGGTAGTTTATTCATGATAATCGAGCATTTGGCGTTTGGTCATTATTTCAATAACAATTATTAGCCGCTGATTATCAAAGGTAAGCAGGAAAATTTACTCCTCCTTCTGATACACCAGAAAGTGCTGGATCGGCAGAAAATCGCCCCGCTGAATCAGTTTGAAACCGTTAGCCGCCAGTTCCTGGTTGGCCTGCGCCACGCTGAGTTTGTGCAGTGTCTTGATGGGAATGGACGGGTCTTCGGCCCGGTATTCGAGTAGCAGAATTTTACCGTCGGCCTTCAGCGACTTGCGCAGGGCTTGTAGCATTTCGTGCGGGTATTCCAGCTCGTGATACACATCCACCATAATCGCCAAATCCACCGAGTTTTCCGGCAGATTCGGCGATTGGGCGTCGCCTTTCACAACCTCCACATTGTTTTGCCCCAGTTGCCGGGCTTTTTTTTGTAAAAACTGCACCGACTCGTCCTGCACGTCTATGGCGTACACCTTGCCCTGCGGCACCTTGGGCGCGATCCTGAACGTGTAGTAGCCCGTCCCCGCCCCGATGTCGGCCACCACGCTGCTGGCCGTGATGGGTAGCTTGCTGATCGCCAGCGCGGTGTTTTCCTCCTCTTGCCGCTCGTCGCGTTCCAGCCAACTCGCCCCGCCAAAGCCCATGACGTGGGCGATTTCACGGCCGTAGTACGTCTTGCCGATGCCGTCGTAGGTAGCCGTCATCTGGCCGTACACGCTGGTGTCGACGGCGGTTTCGGCGCTGTTTTTTTGTTGGGAAGAGGAGGTAGTGCAACCAAAGCAAGCGCAAATAAGGCAAAGCGCGACGAGGTAGTTTTTCATGGAAATCACGATTAGTGAACATTCCTTAAACGTCGACTGAGGGCTATCTGTTTGAATTGAATATATTTGTCGTAATTCTCGCTCTATCCCGTAAAAGCCGGACGTTTACATGAACAGCTTGCCCTCAATCCTTAAAGCCGCCAGCCTTTCGCTTCTTGTCTCAGCCGGATTTCTGACGATTTATACTTCTCCTTCTGATTCCGGTACTTATCCGATTATCCAGTTGGCCGAGCCGGACACTCTCTGGCAACCACCCACGGCCGATTTGCCAGAAAGTGAAGAGGGCAAATTAATTCTATACGGACGCGACTTAGTTGCCCATACCGCCCGATACCTCGGCCCCAAGGGAAGCGTAAAGCGAAACACCAACGGCATGAACTGCCAAAACTGCCACCTGGAGGCCGGGACGAAGATCATGGGTAACAACTACGCGGCGGTGTTCGCCACTTATCCCAAGTTCAGGACGCGCTCAAACAGCGTGGAGTCGGTCGTAAAGCGCATTTCCGACTGCTTCGAGCGCAGCCTGAACGGCACCCCGCCCGACAGCAATAGCCGCGAAATGCGGGCAATGGTGGCTTACATGAAATGGCTGGGTAGCGACGTCCCCAAAGGCGAAACGCCCAAGGGTACGGGACTGGAAAAACTGGCTTTTCTCGACCGCGCGGCCGACCCTGAAAAGGGGAAAGTGACCTACAAAGCCAAATGCCAGGTCTGCCACGGGGCCACCGGCGAAGGTTTGCTGAATCCTGACGGGAAGGAGTACATTTACCCGCCACTTTGGGGCCAGTACAGCTACAACGACGGCGCGGGCCTTTACCGGATTACGTCCTTTGCGGGCTACGTGAAGAACAATATGCCACTCGGGGCGACCTACCAAAACCCCCAGTTAACCGACGAAGAAGCCTGGGATCTGGCCGCTTTTGTCAACTCGCGGCCGCACCCACACAAAGACCAAAGCGGCGACTGGAAAGATATTTCCAAGAAGCCCATAGACTACCCCTACGCGCCCTACGCCGACGAGTTTTCGGAGCATCAGCACAAGTTTGGGCCGTTTCAGGCGATTGTGGAGGCGAGGAAGGGGAATAAATAGTTAAAACAATGGCAGTTTTTTGTCGAAAAAATCCTTACCGCGTCAGCCGATACATCAGCAACGCCGACCGCTGAATCAGGGCCGGATATTCCTTCAAATTAATCGTTTCGCCCGGCGCGTGGGCCCCGTTACCGGAAGCACCCAGGCCGTCGAGGCAGTCCACGTACTCGGCGATGTAGGAAATGTCGCCCGCGCCGCGCGAGCCGGGGTCGCCCGCCTTGACGGACCCCATGCCGAGGTCGCGGCTGACTTGGTCCAGCACCGCCAGTACCTTCGCGTTGCCCGGCTTGGGTTCCATGCCGGGGATGCCGTCGCTGAATTCGATTTCCGCCGTGGTGCCAGGCAGATTCTTCGCCACGATTTCCCGCATTTTGGTGCGGGCGTTTTCCTTTTGGCTTTCGGTCAGGAAGCGCAGGTCGCCGGTGACGATGGTTTTCTGGGCCACGATATTGGTTTTTCCTACCGTGGTTCCCTGCGCCGTTTTAGGATCGTAGTTCACTTCGGTGCCACCCACCATCACGCCGGGGTTGAAGGTCAGGTACTGCTCGGCGCTCAGCGTTTCGCGAAACTCGTTGAGGATGCGGGCCGCTTCGTAGATGGAGCCGTAACCCGCCCTTTTGCCAAAAACTCCCGATGAATGCCCCGTTTGGCCGTGGGTCGTCAGTTCCCAGCCGCTGGCGCCCCGGCGGGCCGTAGCCGCGATCCCGAAGCTTTGGGCGGTTTCGTAGGCCAGGGCGATGTCGCCCGTTTTGGCACGGTCGATGAAGTCCTTGCGGCTCACCGAAGTGGGCTTGCCCGAGCTTTCCTCGTCGCCCGTAAAATAGACCGTGATCGAGGTGTTGTCCAGCAAATCGTTAGCGTGCAGGGCTTTGAGCGCGGCCACGATCATCACATCGCCGCCCTTCATGTCGTTGGCCCCCTGTCCGGTGGCGGTGGAATCGTTGAGTTTTGTAAAGGGCGTGAAGGGCATGGATTTCTCAAAAACCGTGTCTAGATGGCCGATCAGAAAGAGTTTTTTGCCCTGATTTCCTTGGCGCGTGGCCACAAAATGCCCGGCGCGGTTGAGCGAATCCGGCAGCGTGACCCACTCAGTGGTGAAGCCCATCGCATCGAACTCGCGCTTGAAAACATCGCCCACCGCCCGCACGCCCGCATGGTTGAGCGTGCCGCTGTTGATGTTGACGACCTCTTTCAGTAAATCCAGCGTCTGCGGCATATCGGCCTTGACTTTGGCGATGATGTTGACCTCGGGCGCTTTGAGGTTTTGACCAAAACAGGAAGTAATGGAAACAAAAAGCAGCGAAAACAGTAGCGATTTTTTCATGAAAGGGGTCAAAGTGGTTTGGATTTTTCCAAAAATAGAAAATAATCAGGAAGCTGAAACCATCAGTTGCTTTTCCGAATGATCGCCTTCACGTATTCCAGCCCGTAGTCGCGGCCCGGCGTGACGATGTCCTCGTAGGTGCGGCTGACGGGGAAGTCGGGTTTGATTTCCGGGTCGTCCAGCGGCTTCACGTCGTGATACATGGTTTTCAGGGGAATCCGGAGGCGCAGTTTCGAGTTAGGCAACGTAATTACCTTGAATCGCGCCGCAAAATCGCCCCAGTATGCCCCGCCGGGTGCTTCACCCACGATTTTGCCAATGCCCTGATCCCGCAAGTGAGATAGCACCGATGCCGTGGCCGAAAAGGAGGCACCGTTGACCAAGAGGTACAGGTTGTTCCGATAGCCGAGTTTTTTATTGGGCTTGAAATCTCTCTTCTTGGACGTGTTCGTCCGCCATAGCCCGGTGGTGCGGTCGCGGTGGTGGGTCAGGAAAAACGCCACCGGACTGATGGGGTTGATCGGCGTCGTGATGTAAGGTAGCACGGCGCCGAGCAGCAACAGAAAGACAAATGCTGTGATCTTCAAATTTGCCAAATAATATTTCACTTATTTTTGAAGATAACCTGATCCAGCGAATATTTCCCCGGCCCCACCAATAATAATGTCAAATAAGCCAGCGCGTACAACAGCGGAACCTCCTGCTTCGGGAGTGGATCGCTGCTGTGAATAACGAAAAGCGCCACCAGCATCGTGATCAGCAGCGGAATAAGCACCGCCCGCGTGAAGAGTCCAAAAATCAGCAAAAGCGAGCAGACAAACTCGGCCAGGATCGCCAGTAGCAGCGACATCTCTTCGCCTAAACCGATGGGATCGCCGAAAGCGCGGTCGCCGCTGAGGTACTTTTGTAGTTTGGAATAGCCGTGGCCCGCGATCATCATCAGGCCGAAGCCAACGCGAAGGAACAGAACGCCCAGATTGGCGTTGAGGGAAAGAATGGTGGGGCGGAAGAAGTTTTGGAGCATTAGAAATGATGCGTCGGGAATGAAAATGTTGGCTATCTGTCTCCAAACATAAGGGATCAATCTTGTTTTGAAAAATTTTAGACTAATCTAAAAATATTATTTGACTTTTAACTTATGTCAATTACCTTTGTGATGAAAAAACAATCTAAATTAGGCGAATAATAATTGACAGATGTATAGAAAAATACTTTTGACCCTACTCTCTATTTGTACGCTGCAAGCACACGCGCAGGCTATACTGGAGGGAACCGTCACTCACGCCGGACAACCCGTAGAGTTCGCGAGTGCAGCGATTCAGGGAAAAGCCTTAGGTACCACCGCCGATACATTGGGTAAGTTCAAAATCACCGCCTTGCCCGTCGGGAAACATACGGTACTCATCTCGGCTATCGGTTATAAGACTTACCAGCAAAACGTTACGCTCACTGCCAACCAGACTACCCGCATAGACATCGCCTTACAAGAGGAAGCGGGGCAACTCAACGAGGTCGTCGTGACAGGGACGATGAAGGAGGTTTCCAAGCTCGACAGTCCTGTGCCGGTGGACATCATCACGCAGAAGTTTTTGTACAAAAACCCGGTTCCCAGCATTTTTGAGGCCCTCACTTACGTCAATGGTGTGCGCCCGCAATTGAATTGCAACGTCTGCAACACGGGCGATATTCACATCAACGGCCTGGAAGGTCCCTACACAATGGTGCTGCTCGATGGCACGCCGATCGTAAGCGGTCTTTCGACGGTGTACGGCCTGATTGGTATTCCCAATAGCTTGATAGAAAGGGTGGAAATAGTCAAAGGTCCGGCTTCGACGCTCTACGGTTCGGAGGCCGTGGGTGGACTCATCAACATCATCACCAAGACCGTCAGCAAAGCGCCGAAGCTTTCGGCCGACGCTTTCAGCAGCAACTGGCGGGATTTGAACATGGATCTTGGCTTTAAGTTCAACGCAGGAGAGAAAGTGTCGTCGTTGCTGGGGGTGAACTACTTCAACTACCAAACTCCCATCGATAACAACGGCGATGGCTTCACCGACCTCACGCTGCAGCACCGGATTTCGGTGTTTACTAAATGGTCGGTGGAGCGCAAGCAGAATCGGCAGGCGACGCTGGCGGTGCGGTACTACTACGAAGACCGCTGGGGCGGGGACATGCGATGGACACCCGCATACCGGGGCGGCAATGAGCGGTACGGCGAAAGCATCTACACCAAACGGTTCGAGGCCGTTGGCCTGTACCAACTCCCGACCACCGAGAAGCTGACGTTTCAGTATTCGCTCAATTCGCACAACCAGAATTCGTACTACGGCACCACGCCCTACATGGCCACGCAGCGCATTGCTTTCGGGCAGTTGTTGTGGGACAAAACAGTGGGCAAACATAGCTTGCTGACCGGGCTACCGGTTCGTTACACCTATTACGACGATAACACCTCCGCCACATTTGAGGAAGGCAACGGCAACCGTCCCGACCGAATTTTCCTACCGGGAATCTTTATCCAGGACGAAATTACCAGCGGACCACACAAGTTTTTGCTCGGTGCGCGCTACGACTACAACTCGCGGCACGGCAGCATCTTCACGCCGCGCTTTGCCTACAAACTCACCATGAACCAAACCGACGCGCTGCGGTTGAACGTGGGTCGAGGCTACCGGGTGGTCAACCTGTTCACCGAAGACCACGCCGCGCTTACGGGGGCCCGGGATGTCGTTATAAAAAATGCGCTGAAGCCCGAGCAAAGCTGGAACGCCAACCTGAATTTTGTCAAGAAAATTGTGACGGGCAATTCGTTCATCGGCCTGGATGCTTCGATTTTTTATACCCGGTTCAGCAACCGCATCATTCCTGACTACGACACCGACCCCAACAAGATTATCTACGACAACCTTGACGGCTACTCCGTTTCCAAGGGAGTAAGTTTGAATCTGGACGTGAATTTGTACGCTCCGCTTAAAATCGTGGCCGGCGCGACCCTGATGGATAACGCGCAGGTGGATAACGGCATCAAGTCGCGCCCCATCCTGACCGAGCGTTTTATGGGTACCTGGGCGGTTACCTACGACTTTATCCGCGCCGGATTGACCGTGGATTACACAGGAAACGTGTACGGGCCCATGCGTTTGCCGCTCTTGAGCGAGGAAGACCCCCGTGCCGAGTACTCGCCCGTGTGGTCTTTGCAAAACATTCAGTTGACCAAGAAATTCGGCGATCGGATCGAGATTTACGGCGGCGTGAAAAACCTGCTGAACTTTCGTCCGCCCGCCAACTCGATTTCTCGGCCCCACGATCCTTTTGACAAGAATGTGCAGTTTGGCCCCGATGGTCAGGTGGTGGCCACGCCCGACAACCCTTATCGCCTGACGTTCGACCCGAGCTACGTGTACGCGCCCAATCAGGGAATCCGGGGCTTTCTGGGCTTTCGCTACCGGATTCAGTAATTGCACTATCCCCAAAAAAAATAGTAGCGTTATAATTATTTCAAGTAGGGCTTAATTTATTTACCTGAAAATCATTGTATTAAAAATAAAGATTTTTACCTTTGCCGGGTCAATCAACAAAACCTATTACAATTATGGCTTTGGTAAAGAATTATTTGAAGAGCAAAAACATTTGCAAAGTAACGTTCTCCCTGCCCGCCGAGGCGGTCACGGAGTCGAAGAAAGTGACGGTATTGGGCGATTTCAACGGTTGGGATCCTTCGGAAGCCACCCCGCTGAAAAAGCAGAAGGACGGATCGTACAAAGCGATCGTCGAACTGGAGCCGGGCCGCGAGTACCAATTCCGCTACCTGCTGGACGGCGAGAAGTGGGAGAACGACTGGGAAGCCGACAAGTACGTCCCCGCCGAAGGTTCACACGACGAAAATTCGGTGGTCATTCTGTAAAAACAGGATATGCAATTCAAAAAAGCGGTGAGAAATATTTCTCACCGCTTTTTTTGTGTAGTTTTATGGAAAAGCCGAAATTTTAAGAAGAGCGAGAACATCAAACTTATCATTCATAACTCATCATTCATCATTTAAAA
>JBBSKK010000141.1:0-7413 GCA_038256395.1 Cytophagales bacterium
AACGGCGGCAACGACTGGTTCCCCGTTTCGGATTCTACCTTCAAGGCCAGTTCCGTGGGGGCCATTGCCGTGGCCCCTTCCAACGCCAACGTCGTTTACGCCGGGACGGGCGAGACCGACATCCGGGGTAATATTTCTTACGGCGACGGGATGTACAAGTCCACTAACGCGGGCAAGTCCTGGCGGCACATCGGCCTGGAAAAGGGCAATGCCATTGCCAATATCCAGGTGCATCCCACCAATCCCGATCTGCTGTACGTTTCGGCGATGGGCAATATCTTTGGCGCCAATCCCGAGCGGGGCGTCTATCGCTCCAAAGACGGCGGCGATACCTGGAAACTGGTACTCGCCAAGAACGACAGCACCGGAGCCGTAGACGTGAAGATGGATCCCAACAATTCCAACGTCCTCTATGCCGCCCTGTGGCAAGCCTACCGCAATCATTTTTCCATGAGCAGCGGCGGCGCGGGCAGCGGCCTGTACAAGTCGGTGGATGGCGGCGATACCTGGAAAGAGATTACCACGAATCCCGGCATGCCCATAGGGATTTTGGGGAAAATAGGCCTGTCGGTGTCGCCCGTGAATTCCAACCGGATTTACGCCATGATCGAGAACAAAGAAAAAGGCGGCCTGTACCGCTCGGAAGACGCCGGAGCCACCTGGAAACTTATCAATGAAGATCCCGACTTGAAGCAACGGCCCTGGTATTACATGAACGTGGCCGCCGACCCGAAGAACGAAAACGGCTTGATTGTCCTGAACGTAAACGCCTTCAAATCTTTCGACGGCGGTAAAAGCTTCACCGAAATTGAAGTCCACCACGGCGATACGCACGATGTGTGGATCAACCCCGACAACCCGGAAAACTTCATCATCGGCGACGACGGCGGCGGGGTAGTGACTTTCAACGGCGGCGGTAATTTTACCGAGCTAGACATCCCGACCGCCCAGTTTTACCACGTCCACACCGATAACCAGTTCCCCTACAACGTGTACGGGGCCCAGCAGGACAACAGCACGGTGCGCATTGCCAGCCGCTCCAACGGCTACACCATCGACAAGGACGACTGGTGGCCGGTAGCGGGCGGCGAGTCGGGCTTCGTGGTGGAAGACCCGCTGAACCCCGACATCACCTACGGCGGCAGCTACGACGGATTTCTGAGCATCGATAACCACCGAACGGGCGAGCGGCGACTCATAAACGTTTACCCCGAATTCTACATGGGCCACGGCTCCGACACGCGCGAGTACCGCTTCCAGTGGACGTACCCGATTATGTTTTCGCCCCACGATCCCAACACGATGTACGTTGCTTCGCAGTACGTCCACAAGTCCACCGACCGGGGGCAGAGTTGGGAGAAAATCAGCCCCGACCTCATGCGCCACGACCCCGCCACGATGGGGGCCAGCGGCGGACCGATAAGTAAAGACAACACGGGCGTGGAAACCTACGCCACGATCTTCGCCTTCGAGGAATCGACACTGGAAAAAGGCGTTTTCTACGCCGCTTCCGACGATGGACTCGTCCATGTCAGCAAAGACGGCGGCAAGAACTGGGAGGACATCACGCCGAAGACCTCCCTCCTGCCCGAGTTTTCGCTGATGAGCATCGTGGAGGTGTCGCCGCACAATAAGGCGACGGTTTACCTGGCCGCCACGCGCTACAAGCTCAACGATTTCAAGCCCTATTTGCTGAAATCGACCGATTACGGCAAAAACTGGAAGATGATTACCAACGGAATTCCCGCCGATCAGTTCACGAGGGTAATCCGCGAAGACCCCAACAAAAAGGACTTCCTCTACGCCGGAACTGAGCAGGGCATTTGGGCCTCGTTCGACGGGGGCGATTCGTGGCAGTCGCTACAACTGAACCTGCCAACGACGCCGATTCACGATTTGGTGATCCAGAAACGCGAGAAGGACATTGTGGTAGCCACGCATGGCCGCTCGTTTTGGATTCTGGACGACATCAGCCCGCTGCACGCATTGAACAAAGAAATCGCCCAGTCCGACGCGCATCTATTCAAGCCTTCCCACGCCTACCGCATGAGCGGCGGCCAGGCGAAGCAGGAAATTCCCACGGCGGGCAAAAACCCACCCAACGGCGCAGTGATTCGCTATTATATGAAGGAACCCACCAAGGAGGAATTGAAAATGCACTTCCTGACCGCCAGCGGCGACACAGTGAGCAGCTATTCCAGCATCAAGGACAAAAAAGGCGAGCCGATCAAGGTATCGAAGGAATTTTATACTGATGAAACCATCACCCATCCCGGCACTTTGCCCACGTAGGCAGGTACCAACGTCTTCGTGTGGGACATGCGCTACACCGACGCCACCAAAGTGGAAGGCACCAACGTGATGTGGTCGGGTTCAATTATCGGGGCCAAGGCAGTGCCGGGCACCTACCAGGTTCACCTCTACGCGGGCGACAAGCTCATCGGCAAGGAAAATTTTGAGATCATGAAAGATCCGCGCCTCAAAGCCACCGACGCCGATTTTAAGGCGCAATTCGACCTGGCCCAAAAAATCAACGATAAGCTTTCTAAAACCCACGAAGGCATCAACAAAATTCGCAGCGTGCGCAAGCAAGTCGGCGATTACATGAAGTCGGTCAAAGACTCGACCGTATCGAAGCAGCTCAAAGAACTGTCGAAGCCGATGCTGGAAGAACTGGAAAAAATTGAAAACACGCTGATGCAGCCTAAGTCCAAGGCGGGCCAAGACCCGCTTAACTTCCCGATTCAGTTGAACGACAAACTGGCCGGCGTGAAAACAGTAGTGATGTCGGGTGACAGCAAGCCCACCAAATCCAGTTACGAGGCCTACGAAGCTATCGCCAAGAAGATCGACACGCAGCTCGACAAGCTCTCGGAAATCCTGAACCGCGACGTGCCGACGTTCAACAATGCCGCGCGGCAGTCGGAGATGGAGGCGATTATTGTGAATTGAGGGGTTGAATCGTTGAATCGTTGAATCGTTGAATCGCGCGAACGCAGTTTCAGCGCTCTCAGTTGCCTTAAAAGGCTGAAATTTAAACGGACGCTCTTTTGAGGAGCGTCCGTTTTTTTATGGATGGCCTGCTTTGCGAGTTGGTAGCTACTTCACCACGATCACCCGATTGGATCCGGTTTTTCCGCTGGAATCACCCTCGTCCCGATTGCAAATCGGGTGGTGCCCCATCGGGACGAGCGTGATAAGTGGAAAACAATCCTTCACAAGTATTAATGCGCAGCCTTTTCTGTGGGGCGCTTGAAGAGTTTTTGGCCCAAGGCTATAAATTGTGCTATTACGGCCCCCAACAGTACACCCGCCAGCGCAAGTACCAGCACTTTTACAAGCCATGCTAGTGCGGGTACACCACTAAGTGCCTGCTCCAATGCTTCCAACGGATGGTGCAGAAATGGCAAACCATGCGCAATGATTTCCGCCCCTACCCACAGCATAGCCGCTGTACCTACATAACCCAATAGGATCAGGAACTTTGGCATGGATTTCACGATCCCGCGCCCGATCTTTTGGGTCGTCGGGCTGAAACGCTCCTTGGCCATGTGTAAGCCAATGTCATCGGCTTTCACGATCAGGGCCACAAAGCCATAGACCGCGATGGTGATAAATATGGCTACTGCAAACAGCACTACGATTTGGTTGACCAAGGTACTTTCGGCGACCGTGGCGTAGGCAATAGCCATAATCTCGGCCGAAAGGATAAAGTCGGTTCGCACGGCACCGACTACCCGCACTTTTTCCAGTTCCTCCGGGGTAATTACCACCATTTCATCGGTTGGCTGATTATCCGTTGTGTGGGCCGATTTGCTAAAAATAGAATGGACTTTCTCATAGCCCTCAAAGCACAGGTAGGCACCGCCCACCATCAGCACGTAAGGTATAACCGCCGGAGCAAAGTATCCGAGCAGCAGGGCGGCCGGTCCTAAAAAAATCACTTTGTTGATGATTGATTTTTTGGCAATCTGGTAAATGATGGACAGTTCGCGCTTCGGATCAAGGCCCACTACATACTTTGGCGTTACGGCCGTGTCGTCGATGACAATGCCGGAAACCTTGCCCGTTGTTTTAGCCACTTGCGCTGGAATGTCATCGAGACTAGCCGCGCTGACTTTTACCAGTGCCGCCACATCATCCAAAAGTGCCAAAAGTCCTGATGCCATTAGTAAGGGGTTGGTTTTGAGTTAAAATTAAGTTCATGCTGCCATCTGCTATGGAATGCATTTGACAGTACACAAATACACGATCGCTAATTTAAGTGAATGATGTGGATTTTTAATTGAAGGCTGGGGTAATGGAGAAAAAATCAGATGAAGTGGGGTAGGGAGCGACTGCGGGAAACTCGTATTATTTTCTCTATTTTTGCTCCAATCCATCCAATAACCCACCTCACTACATGCGATTTTTTTCACCTCGTAAACTCTCGAAATATCTGGTTGCGCTCTTGTTGGGTATGGCCTTGCCGTACAGCCTTTTGGCCCAGGATGACGACGATGATTTTGATCCTGATGCCTTTGAAATGGCCGACGAAACGCCCATCAAGCGTTTTTGCACCAATAAAATCACAAACCTCAGCCCTACCCGTTTGGTCGGCATCAGCTTTGATTACCTGGCGGGTTACACCATGTCTTCGGAAGCCGCTGCGGGGTTAAGCACTACCGATGCCGCCAGGTATTCGCCCTACAGTGCGCCGGTCAATCGAAACAGCGGCTTGCGGCTGGATGCCAATATTCCGCTCGTTTCCAAAAGCAATATTATCGCTAACCTGACCGCCTCCTATTGGGAGAGTCGCTACGACATTGACGAGTCTAGGGTGAACCCCGCCCATCAGATCGCCCTCAATCACGCACGTCATCCGCTCCGCACTACTACCCTCGGTGCGCTGATTTTCAAGCCCCTGGACGAAAAACGCTTTCTGGTTTTTCAGGCGGAAGCTGCCCTGAACGGCAACTACAACTTCGGAGACATCAAACCGAACTTCGGGCTGATGAAATACAGCGCGACCGCTATTTACGGCTGGAAGCTCGACGATAATCGCAACCTGGGCGTCGGGATCACGCGTACGTACCGAGGCGGTAGGGTACTGCACATCCCCGTATTGCTGTGGAACCGAACCTTCAACGACCGGTGGGGAATGGAACTGCTTCTGCCCGCGCGTGGCCACGCTCGGTACAACTTCTCGACCAAATCGGTGCTGATGTTGGGCTACGAACTGGAAGGACAAAGCTACCACGTGCAGTCAGCACCGGGTACCAACACCACCTATGGGTTTTCGCAAATGGAACTAAGAAAGTCAGAGATTCGGGCGCGGGTATCGTGGGACAAGAGTCTGACTGATTTTATTTGGTTCAACGTTCAGGCGGGGGTGCGTCCCATGTATCGCTACGAGCTGGCCCAACGAGAAAATGCCGACGCATTTATGTCAAACAGAATGGGCATGCCGTTGTACTTTCGCGTAGGGTTCAACCTGGTCAGCCCGTAATTACATCCAGCCAATTATTTTTCTTATTACACTCAAAATCAACCCCAACTATGAACATTTCCAAAATCCTGATTGGCGTCTTTGCTGTACTGCTATCGACACTTAGCCCGGCGGCGGCGCAAAGCCTCGACAATCCGTCCGACATTATCGTGGGCAATTGGCAACCGAGCAATGGGCAATCCGTCATCCAGATTTACAAAGGGAAAGAAGCCGCCGGCGAGGATCCAAAAAAACTCTACGGACGCACTATTTGGCTCAAAGAACCTAACGACCTCGAAACCAATCAGCCGAATTTGGACAAAAATAACCCGGACGAATCCAAACGCAAAACCCCTCGCAAAGGGCTGGTTATCATGAAAGATGTAACATTTACTGGCTCCAAAGAAAAACTCACCTGGGGAGAAGGCTCCATATACGACCCCAACAATGGCTCCACTTATTCTTTTGAAGCAACCATTTCGCCCAAAAACCTAAACGTAATGGAAGGGCGTGGCTACATCGGCGTTTCGCTGTTTGGCCGGACGGACACCTGGAAGCGCTTGGTAAAAAAGTGAGGGTGGTCATACACTCATTAGCTGTTTCAGCTAACTATAATTTACAATCGGGACGATCAATCCCGGCGGAGAAACGCGCTTCCGTTGTGCCTTCTTCACGCATTCGCAACGCGATCTGCGCCAAGAGAGAATCAAGACCTCGGCTATACTCCCTGCTCACAGAAGCGGAGTAAGCAACACCGCCCGGAGGGCTAATAAATGGTAGTCGCCGCGCGGCGGACCGTTCGGCAAAGAGCCGAGCGACTCTGTGAGGGGCTTCACGTTGTGGCTTTTGACGACGTTGGCAGTCACAGACTGCCGATTATTTGAGGTACGGAGTCTCCCTTCGGAAGACCCCGCACAACTGCTAGAGTATTCAAAATATTGTGATTAAGTTGAAACTTTAAATCTTGATTTATGAAAAAGTACAAAGTAATTGAAACGTTGGATTATTTGCCTGAGGAATTCGATGTGGAGGAATTAGTGGAGAAACTTTTGTTTGTCGAAAAGGTCGAACAAGGAATTCAGGATGCTGAGGAGGGAAAGGTTATGAGTTTGGTGGAAGCCAGGCAAAAAATGGGCTATTCAAAAACTGCTACACCCTCGGGGTAAGTGCGCCCTCGATGGTTGAATGGCATGAATACCGAAAAATAGATGCGTTGGTCGATCTTCTATTTGAAGTCTTGACGGTAGAGGAAAGAATAGGGATCAATACCGTAAAAATTTACGATAACAAGAAAGAATTGAAACAAAACTTATCCTTTGATTTCAAGGATCAGTATAGCAATGATTTTGAAGGGGTCGTCCAGTTTGATAACGATCTTTTTGAAGTGGCTTAGGATTGGGAAGGTTACCGTAGCAGCTTTTGACGACGTTGGCCGTTGAGCGGGGCCGACCGTCGCGGGGCCGACCGTCGGCGGCCTTTTATTTTTAGTACGTAGTCTCCCTTCGGAAGACGTACGCACAACTTTTGGCGGGGTAAGACTACGCCGTACGGGGGCACAACGCTCGGCGGGGAAGACCACGCCGTACGGGGATCAACAAATAGCGGAGAAGACTACGCCATACGGGGGGAACTGGATATATTATTTGTGACTATGAAATTAATATCAATTGTCAAGCCGAACTGGTTTATTTTTTTTCCTATAAGTGTATTTATTTCAGTAATTAACATAAAGATTTTTTATGGATGGTTTTTTAATTTTGACATTATACCTTTTATCAATGTGTCAGAAATTATTGTTCTCTCACTTTTTAGTATTGCAAACATATCAATATTAATAATTTTTCTTTTTACATTTCTGATATTTTTATATCTACTTTTCTCTTTAATATTTCAACATATTGAAAGCATAGTTACTAAAAGTATATTAAATATGTATGGGAATCATG
>JBBSKK010000142.1:0-7394 GCA_038256395.1 Cytophagales bacterium
AAGCCGAAGGACTTTTCGATGCCATCAGACTGAATCGTGTTTATAAATTCAGAAGCCGACGACTCTTGGAAGAGGTCGTCGGCTTTCTGTTTTTTATCTATCCTATTTCAGCCAGCTACACATTCCTCGGCATCGTGAACGGCGCGCGGTACTCGCGGCTGAGCATTCCGTCGGCCTCTTTGTCGTTGACGAACTTTTCCTTTTTGGGGTCGAAGGTCAGGTTGCGGCCCGTGCGGTAGGCGATGTTGCCCAGGTGCGCCAGGCCCGACGACAGGTGCAGCGTTTCGGGCGGGCCGTTCAGCAGGGCCGGGTCGCGGGCCACCACGGCGTCGATGAAGTTTTTGAAGTGGTCGCCGCCCGCCTTGCGCGTGGGGCCGGGCTTGCGCTCGCGGCCCAGGAAGGTTTCGTAGAAATCGTAGCCCTTCACGACCATGTAGCCCTCGCTGCCGTAAAAAATGTTACCGATGCCCGTGCCGCCTTCCTCGTTGGTCATCCAGGGGCGCACCTCGAACTCGATTATTTTCCGCTCTTTGGGATAAATGTAGGTCGAAGAAAGCACTTCGGGCGTTTCCTGCGCGTCTTTCCAGAGGAACTTGCCGCCGGCGGAGGTTATTTTTTCGGGGAAAGTATCCACGCCTAAGCCCCACATGCAGAGGTCGGTTTCGTGGATGCCCTGGTTTCCAATGTCACCGTTGCCGTAGTTCCAGTACCAGTGCCAGTTGTAGTGGACGTAGTTTTTAGAAAAAGGCCGCATCTGCGCTGGGCCCGTCCAGAGGTCGTAGTCCAGACCTTCGGGGATGGGGCTGGTGCCTTTATCGCCCAGGTCGGGGCGCCACTTGAACACCAGACCACGCGCCATATACACCTCGCCGATCAGGCCGTCGCGCAGGTGCTGCACCGCCTCTTTCATCGCCGCTGAACTGCGCAACTGTACGCCGTGCTGCACGACGCGCTTGTACTTCTTGGCGGCTTCGATGATTTTCGGCCCCTCGGCAAAATCGTGCGAACCGGGTTTTTCCACATAGACATCCTTCCCCGCCTGGCAGGCCCAAATCGTGGCCAGCGCGTGCCAGTGGTTGGGCGTGGCGATGCTCACGGCGTCGATCGACTTGTCGTCGAACACCTTGCGCAGGTCCATCTCGGTCTTGACCTTCTTGCCATATTTTTTCTCAAATTCCCCGGCGCGTTCCTGTAAAACGACGTTGTCGGGATCGCAAAGCGTGGTTAATTCTACATTTTTCAGGTTAGAAAAACCCGAGATATGGTTCTGGCCACGCCCGTGAACGCCCAGCACGGCAAGGCTCACGCGGTCGTTGGCCCCGAAGGCGCGGGCCGGAATGATGGTCGGCAGCGACAGGGCCACCGCGACGCCCGCCGAGTTCTTAATAAAGCTGCGGCGGTTCAGTTGGTTTTCGTTTAACATAAGTGAATAGGTTTTGGAATGAAGCGACAAGAAAAACAGAATCAGGTATTTAACTAATAAGACGAGAAGTCAGTGGTATTTACCCTACTGAAAATAAAAATGGATGACTTTCGTTATCCATACTTTTTTCAGGATACTTATAACAACTTTCCGTTTACCGGAGTAATAGACACTGTCCACCATTTACTGTCGTCACGGGGTCGGTCCGCCGCTCAGCGGTTCCGCCGCCACAATTACTTATTCCCCGTCCCCAACTTCGCCGCCCCGGTTTGTTTCTGCTCGGCCTGCATGGGGTTCAGGGGCCGCTGGTACTGCTGCTGCTTGTAAATCTGGAAGCGCGTCGGCTTAGCCACGGGCGGGAATGAATTGTCTGCCGTGTCGATGTCGGCGATCTCGAAGTAGGGGTCGAGCGTCCACTGCACTACTTTTTTCTTGGTCGAAATCACCTTGTCGAGGGTCTGGTCGTTGAAGCGCCAGATTTCGGCGGGGAAGCGGGCGACGGAATCGGTGCCGTCCTCGAACTCCATCTTCACGATCACGGGCATCACCAGCCCGCCTTTGTTTTTAATGCTCAGGGTATAAAAATTCGTGTTCGACTGCACCAGGTCGCGGTCTTCGGGCGACAGGCTGGCCAGGTAGTCCTCATACTTCTTACGGTCCTGCGCCGTGACCTTGAACTCGTCGTAGCGGTTGTAAAAATCGGCCATCGACGAATCCTGCGCCACCACCGTCTGGTCTTTAGTGAGGGCGTCGCGCTGCTTGCTGATGGTGTTCTTCCGGCGGGCGTCTTCCTGACGGGCGAGGTTCTTCTCTATCTCAGGATTCTGCGTGTCCACGCTGAACCAGTCCACGCTCACCAGCGCCTGATCTACGGGCTGCACGCCGTAGAACCAGCCCTTCCAGAACCAGTCGAGATCCACACCCGAGGCGTCCTCCATCGTGCGGAAGAAGTCGGCGGGCGTCGGGCTTTTGAACTTCCAGCGGTTGGAATATTCTTTAAAAGCGTAATCGAACAGCTCACGGCCCATGATCGTCTCGCGCAGGATGTTCAGCCCGGCGGCGGGCTTGGCGTAGGCGTTGGGTCCCAGGCCGATCACGTTATCCGACGAAGCCATGATGGGCGACAGCACCGCCTTGTCCGACGCCATGTATTCCGTCACCGACTGCGCCTCACCACGCCGCGTGGGGTAGTTGTAGTCCCATTCTTTCTCGGCTAAATATTGACAAAAGGTATTCAGCCCCTCGTCCATCCAGGTCCACTGCCGCTCGTCGGAGTTGACGATCATGGGAAAGAAGTTATGACCCACTTCGTGGATAATCACGCCGATCATGCCGTATTTGGTGGCCTCGCTATAGGTGCCGTCCTCCTCGGGCCGCCCGCCGTTGAACGAAATCATGGGGTACTCCATGCCGCCGCCGCGCGTGGCGTGGCACGAGATAGCCACCGGATACGGGTACTCGAAGGTGCGCTTACCGTACGACAGCAGCGTGTGTTCCACGGCGCGGGTCGAGTACTGCTCCCAGAGCGGGTTGCCCTCCTTGGGGTAGTACGACATCGACCAAATCCTGCGGCCATTACCGTAAACATCCGTTTTCATGGCATCCCAGATAAACTTGCGGCTGCTGGCGAAGGCGAAGTCACGCACATTGTCAGCTTTGTAAATCCAGGTTTTCTTGCCCGTGGGTTTGTTCTTTTCGTTGGCAATGGCCTCGTCCTGCGTCACGATGACGACGGGCGTCGTGGCATTCTCGGCGTCTTTCATCCGCTTCTTCTGGTCGCTGGTCAGCACCTGGTTGTAGTTCTGGCACTCGCCTGAGGCGGCCACCACGTGGTCGTCGGGGACGGTAAGAGCAACTTTATAATTACCAAAAATCAGCGAGAACTCGCCTTGGCCCAGAAACTGCTTGTGGTTCCAGCCGTTGACGTCGTCGTAGGGGGCCAGGCGCGGAAACCAGTGCGCGATGAAGTAGTTGTAGTTGCCGTCTTTTTCGTAAAACTCGTAGCCGCTGCGGCCGTAGTATTCCGTGATTTGGTAGTTCCAGTCGATCCCAAACACAATACTGGTGTTAGGCTTCATGGCCGTCGGCAGGTCGATGCGCATCATGGTGCCCACGATGGTGTGGGGCAGCGCCTTGCCCGCCTTGTCCTTGACGGCAGTGATGTTGTAGCCGTATTGCGTCTTGGGGTCGAGGGTCGAGCCACGGCCCGCGTTCATGGCCTGGATTTGGCTGAGGCTCATGCCTTTCTCATTCACCGTTCCGGTGCGGCTCAGGGCGCCGATGGCGTCGTTCTTGAACAAGTTCTGGTCTAGTTGCAGCCAGAGGTAGGGCAGGTCGTCGGGTGAGTTGTTGAAGAACGTAATCGTTTCGGTGCCGATAATGCGCTGGTTCTCGTCGTCCAGTTCGGCCTTGATGTCGTAGTCGGCGCGTTGCTGCCAGTAGGCTTTGCCGGGAGCACCCGAGGCCGTGCGATAGACATTGGGCGTGGGCAGGGCCGTTCCCAACTGCTCGAAGGTGTCGTTGGCCTTGTAGTTGTTGGGGTTCGTGGACTGCGCCCATGCACCGCCCGCCAACAGGAGTGCCAAGGTTAGGGATAGTAATTTTTTCATCGGATTAAAAGTGAGTTAGATTAGGTTGATTTTATACAGAAAAACTATTGAAATGCAGTAGAAAGAAGTTCTTGAAAAAGCGTATTGTTGATAATCAAGGACAGGGCCATGCCCGCCACTACGCCCGACACGATGTAGTTCCATGTCCGCTTGGGAACGCGGCCCAAATCTACGAGAAGAAACGTTATTGCCAACAAAACCAGTACGATAAGTAGCTGCCCGAGTTCCAGCCCGAGGTTGAAGGCCAGCAGCGGTTGCCAAATGCTCGACTCGCCGCCCAGCAGGTCGCGCAGGTAGCCCGAGAACCCCATGCCGTGGATTAGGCCAAACCCTAAAGCCAGCGCATACCGCAGGGGCGAGCCTTTTTCCTGCCTTACCAGCGTGGTTTTGGGGATATTATAAAACATATTGGCGATGGCCGTAATGAGAATGGTGATCGGAATCGACAACTCGACCACATCGCGCCGGAACGAGATGACATTGAACATGGCCAAAGCCAGTGTCAGCGAGTGGCCCACCGTAAAGGCCGTCACCAAAACCAGCACTTTTTTCCAATCGCGCAGCGTGTAAATGGTGCAAAGCGCCACGATAAACAGAATGTGGTCGTAACCTTTCGGGTCGGTGATGTGTTCAAACCCTACCTGGAGGTACGCCTGGAATTCACTCATAAGGGGACAAACTTTTGGGCGGTCGGCTATTGGCTTTCAGCTTTCGGCCTGATTTCTCTGTACAAAAAAATTAAACCGCCTTTTCCTTTTCAAAAAATAAAGTTAGGAAAGTCTTTTGGAACTCCCTATCCTCGCGGTGCTTCGCAGGGTAAACGCTGCGCTAGGTGTAATTTTTTCAAAAAAAAGTCAAATTGTTGTTTTGTTAATCCCTTATTTATGAAAACCATTCAGTTAGAAGCAACCGGAAATCCCGTCGAGGTACTGAAAGTAGTGGAAAAGCCGAAGCCTCAGCCCGCAGCGGGGGAAGTTTTGGTAAAGGTCATCGCCGCCCCCGTCAATCCCTCCGATATTTCGTTCATAAAAGGCCAGTACGGCATCCGGCCCGAGTCGCCTTCGGGGGCGGGATTCGAGGGCGTTGGCACGGTGGAAGCCGTGGGCGCGGACGTGCGGCTGCCCGTGGGCAGTCGGGTGAGTTTTACGGCCATCGGCAGTTGGGGCGAATACGCCATCGCGAATCAGAAAGCCGCCATTCCGCTGCCGGACGCCATCCCGGACGAAATGGCGGCTCAATTATTTGTCAACCCCTTCACGGCCTGGGCGATGGTGGAAGAATCCGGTGTGCAGAAAGACGAATGGTTGATGATTACGGCCTGCGGCTCGGCTTACGGCAAGCTGGTCATTCAATTGTGTCAGAAAAAAGGCATAAAAACCATCGGCACCGTCCGCCGCGACGACCTGAACGAGGATTTGAAAAAACTCGGACTGAACGAGGTCGTCAATACCGAAACGGAAGACCTGCCCCGGCGCGTCCGCGACATCACGGGCAAACAGGGCGTCCGCTGCGTGGTGGATTCCGTGGGCGGGGACACCACCGAAGCGGCCATGAAGTGCGTGGCCCAGGGCGGCAAAATGCTGATTTTTGGGCTACTGAGCCAAAAAAATCCGCGCCTCGACATCGGCTTGATGATTTTCAAGGAAATCACGATTCAGGGCTTTTGGCTTACCGAATGGATGCGCAAAGTCGATGCTCAAACCCGCGCACAAACCGCGCAGAACGTCATCGGCTGGCTGGCCAGCGGTGAAGTGGAACTACCCGTAGAGGCGACTTACAGCCTGGACGAAATCGCCAAAGCCGTCGAACACGCCGACGCGCCGGGAAGGTGGGGCAAGATTTTGGTGAAGCCGTGAAGAAGAGTCTCCTAGACAGAAACAATTTGGGGAACATCCTCCGATTCCGCCACGGGTTCGGTTTCGTCGCGTCGCCAACTGGCCAGGACTTCAATGAGCAAAATTCCTAATGCCTTTTCTAATCGGCTGATCGTTTCCAGCGTTAGGTTTTCCTGCCCTTTTGCAATTTTATTAATCTGTTGCGGACTGACTTCCATGATTTCGGCCAGTTCCTTCTGTGTCCCCGGTTGCTTTCCCTCAGCGCGGTTGTTGCGCAGCGTGCTAAGCACGGAAATGGCAATGGTCTGAGAACGCCTTAGCCAGGGCCGATTGTCGATTCGCCATTTGAGCTTAGCCAGCCCATCTGACTGCTCGTCAGTCACCAGGCCGAGAAATTTTTCTAATTTTTTTTCATTTTCCATAATTATTGTCCTAACTCGGTGAAAAGGTCGAAAAGCGAGTCTGCGTCGAAAACGTCGTTCAGTTGCAAATAGTCTCTGCACTTTTCTAACTTGGCTAACTCATTTCTGGTTGGTTCCATTTCCACCATCCTGTGAGTGAGTTTGATGGTTCCTCCCGTAATGACAAAATGTTCGGCGTCTATTTTGATCGCATAAAGTCTTAGCCAAGATTTTCTTCGTTTAGCCTTCTGACGTGATAGTGGTACTGCTTTGTACTCAAAATCGTTGAGGGGGCGGAAGAATAATTCGAGCGAATACCGGCTGCTGCTTTCCAGGTTCGCAAGAAACTCGTCTAGTTCATCGACATCGTGAAGTGTCATGGTGATTGCTTCTTCCGCGCCTACCCCAAAGTACCCGAGGTGAGTTTCGTAAGTGACAAAGAACTCGGTCAAATACGCCAAGTCATTCCACAAATCCAGGAGCCTGTCTAGCTCGTTGAGTGCTTCCCCATCATATCGAAAGGCATACAGGTTTTTTACGAAAGTAGGGACTATTTTCATCAATGTAAACCTGTAAGTTGATTTTTAATTTGCTTTAACCCTTCTTCAGCGCCGCATAATGCTTGAAAAACAACGGGATTGTCTCAATGCCCTTGTAATAATTGAACAGCCCGTAACTCTCGTTCGGCGAATGCAGCGCGTCAATGTCCAGGCCAAAACCCATCAGGATGCTCTTGCGGCCCAGTTCCTGCTCGAAAAGCGCCACGATGGGAATGCTGCCGCCGCCGCGCGTGGGAATGGGTTTCTTGCCAAAGGATTCTTCCATCGCCAGCGACGCCGCCTCGTACTCTATCGAGTCGGTGGGATTGACGTAGGGTAGGCCGCCGTGGTGGGGCTTCACGCTTACCTTCACCGAAGGCGGGGCGATGGACAGGAAATGTTTGGTGAATTTCTCCTCGATTTCCTTGTCGGTTTGGTTAGGAACGAGGCGCATGGAAATTTTGGCGTGGGCCTTGGAAGGCAGTACGGTCTTGGCTCCTTCGCCAATGTAGCCACCCCAAATACCATTCACGTCCAGCGTGGGACGGATAGACGTGCGCTCGATGGTCGTGTAGCCCGCCTCGCCT
>JBBSKK010000143.1:0-7389 GCA_038256395.1 Cytophagales bacterium
ACCCACGCCGTGGAGGAAATCATCAAATTCCAGCGTCGGCACGTCGCTGATGTCCCAGTGAATGCCATCTTTTGAGGTGGCCGACTGGCAGCGATAAAACGGTTCGGGGTAACCGTGAATGTACTCGCACTTGTGGGCCGCGATGTACCACATCCGCCAGGTACCGTCTTCGTCGATTAGTACCGAAGGCTGCGCCGCCCAAATCGGGTTCTGAATGCTTCGGTCCATGATCGGCCCGACGAACATTTTCTTAAAAGTCAGCCCGCCATCGTGGCTCACTGAAAGCCCCATCGACAGGCGATACGAATTCCAGGTGCGGTTCCAGCCTGTGTAGTAGAGCCAGATGTCGCCGTTGGGACGGTTAACAAACCAGGCGGGCATGGAACCCGTCTCGTCGTACTCGCCCGGTCCGCCTAGTTCCAAAACGGGCTTGTCGTGGATGTACAGAATCTTGGTCGGATCGTCATAGTCCACGTCGATGAACGTAGGGCGCGACTGTCCCTGCGCGTCACGCGACGAAAAATAAATCCTAAGAAAATCCTCGTGCTTATAGGCAAACGGTACCTGCGCGTGCGAAACGCTGTGCGGCATCGTGCCGTCGGGCTTATATACTACTCCTTTTTTGATCCACATTTTTTGTGAGTTCAGGAGTTCAGGAGTTCAAAGTCTATGAGTTTATGAGTTTATGAGTTTATAAGGCCGATTAGCCTGCGGTTTATGAGTTTATTAAGAAATTTTCAACCCTCAAACCTTTCAACCCTCAACCTTTAACCTTTAAACTTTAAACTCATAAACTCGTTTCCGAAAAACTATTCTTCCACCTTCTCCGCCCTTAGCCGCCAGTTATCCACAAAGTCCTTGCCCGGAATGGGGAGGTCGATGTCGATTTCGGGGGCTTTTGCGGTAACAGTGTACTCCATGACGTAGAAGGCGTTGCCGAAGATGTAGTGCAGCTTGAAGTTCTCGACGTTGGCGGGGATATCTTCCAGCGGCACCTCAGCCCGGAAGAGCGGGTTGGCCTTCCAGAGTACCTGGTAGGTGGGTTCGTTGCGCATCCAGGGGGCGATGCTTTCGTCGCCCACTACGACTTTGCCGCCGGGACGCACCACGCGGGTGAGCTCGTCGAAAGCTTTTTTGCGTTCGGAAAAGGTGTTGATTCCTCCGAAATGAAAGACGGCGTCGAAGGTGTCGTCTTTAAAGGGCAGGTACGAGCCGTTGCCCAGGAAATAATGCACGTTGACGTCGGCGGTGTCCAGCTTGTCCTGCGCCAGTTTCAACATATTAGGCGAAAGGTCGGAGAGAACCGCCGTACCGCCGGGTTTGACTTTTTCAAGAATCAGGGCCGAATCCTTGCCCGTGCCCGCACCGACTTCCAGAGCGGTCATGCCGGGTTTGAGGTCCATCAAGCCGATCATAAATTGCCGCGTGGCGGCTTCGTCGGAATGGTTGAGCGTCTCGAATACCCAGGAAACACCGCGGTCGTAGCGCAGGTACGCCTGGTCGTACAGGTACTGCTCGTGCGCATCCTCGGGCAACAATTCTTTGGGATACAGCATATTGACGATTCCCGTGTCGCCCACTTCGTAGGTCACACCGTCCTGACTGGTGAGACTTTTGCCGTCTTCGGCGAGAGTGAGGGCGGTGAGGGTAGTGGGGCAGACGAGGGCGTCCAGAAATTCGGAATGGGTCATGCGCGGAATAAATTAGCGGCTAGATTATCGCGCAAAATTAGTCATTTTCCGGGAAGTGCAGTCAGATTTGGCGAGCTTCCTGACGGACCGTAGCGGACAGAACTGTTTTAGGGAGCGACGACTTGTGTGAAAGTAGTCATGGCCGATTCCGTTGATAGATACGCACGTCGCGAACGCGCCCAATAAATTGGTAGTGCTGCCTTATATAGCGGCTGATTCGGGAATACTGGTCGAAGGGTACTTGCATATCCGGCGAAGTCGATATGTTTCGGCTGGTGGCATCAACGAACAGGGCGGGCTTATTTTGTTCCATATCCTGTAAGAAAATTTTTTCCCTAAATGCATAGAGCGGGCTGTCGCGCATGAACAGATGGTGGGTATGGTGCATCCGGTAGCCAGCGGCCCGTTCCGCCCGCACGTACAGCCAATCGGCCCAGCCCCACACCACTATTTGGTCGGAGGGACGGCTATGGGTCTGAATCGCCCGCACGAGTTCAAAGCGGTAAGGTTCGTACCCTGCGGGTTCGGCGATTTCCGTACGGACAAGCAGGTTGGAGATGCCCTGGATCACCGCCCCCAGACCTACCAACCCCAGTAGATAAGGCCTGGTGGCCTCGGGCCCAACGGCGCTCATCCAGGCGAACAGATAGGTGGAGGGTACCAGTAGATAGAGCAGGTAATGTTCGAAGTCGCTGCCCGACTGAAGCACCCCGTAAACGCTCGAAAGTGCCAGTAAGGTGGCCAGTAGGCCGTTTGCGGACTGGAATCCGTCCAATCGGGGCCAACGCCGGATCAGGCACACTCCCCCGCCCACAAGGCCAAACAGCAGCGGTATGTAGTAGATTCCCTGCGCCTGGCCCCAGAAGATGAAATTACCCACGCGGTAAGGCATGAACCGGGCCATCATGGGCAGATCTGAAAATTCATTAGAGTAGGAATAGTAAAAATAATTCCAGAAATAGCTCTTCCAGAAGACATCCAGAGAATCGAAGGTCAGGTAGTAAAAGTTGACAAGCAGCGTAGGCAGCACCCCGCCCACGACCAGGGCGACTGCCTTGACCCACGATTTCCGGCGCAGGAACGAAACAAGCGCCAGGGTGGCTATGACGAGGCCCATCGGTACATTCTGGAATTTGGCAAAAAGCAAACCGCCAAGCAGCAGCCCGAGCGACAGGGCGCCCAGCGCTTGCATTCTCCGGTGTTTTTCATCCCACAGGTACAGATAAGCCGCTCCCGTTATCATCAGAATGCTGATGTGTTCCGAATTGTAGCTCACGAAGTTGGAATAGCCGGTGGTGCCTTTGAAAAGACATAGGAACCAGCTGTAAAGCAGCGCTTTACCCGAAGATTCGAACAGGCGGACAGTTCGGTAAAACAGTAGGATCGTACCCAGCCAACACAGCATACCAACCACCTGCGAAGTATCATAATTCATGGAAAAGCCCAGCAGGGAAGCCACGTACAGAGGCAGGACGGTCAGCGGCCGCGAATCGGTGTAGTTGAGAAAGGTTCCAAGTTTATCGGGCAAATGCTGAATGCTCAGCAAACTGCTGAGCCAAGTACTGGTATCCGGGTCGCCTTCGGCGTTATTGAGTTTAATTATCCCTACCATAAAAGTAAATAGCAGCATAGCAGGCAAAAGAACCCAAGAATCGATTTCGGGGCGGGACACGCGCAAGCTACTTCTCCGTCCAATTACCCAACTGAAGACCAATACGAGGCATATCGGCAGTACTTTGGTAAAAATATCCTGATTCATAGAGCATTGTGATTGTCGATTCCCGGGCTTTTATGATTTTGAGCCAATTGTTTTTAAAATCTCTTCTACGTACACGCGGTCATTGCTCAGGCGCGGCACTTTGTTCTGTCCGCCGAGTTTTTTCCGTCCACCCATCCAGGCGTAGAAAGTCCCCGTCGGCACGACGTGTACCAGAGGTTCCAGCAAAGCCATATCCTGAAAACGCTTGGCGTCGTAATCGGAATTGACGCGCCGCAGGGTTTTGTCCAAAATCTTAAAAAACTTGTCTCGGTCGCTGGGTTCCCTGGAAAACTCGATGATCCATTCGTGCCGTCCCTTGGAGCCATCGCCCATGTACACGGGTCCGGCGGTGAAGTCGCTGACTACCGCGCCGGTTTGCTGGCTGGCTTCGGTGATGGCGGCTTCGGCGTTCTCCACGACCAATTCCTCGCCGAAGGCATTGATGAAGTGCTTGGTACGACCGCTAATTTTAAGATGGAATGGGTACCTGGTCGTAAACTTGACGGTATCGCCAATCTGGTAGCGCCACAGCCCACTATTGGTGGACATGATGAGGGCGTAGCTTTTGCCCAACTCCACTTCGTCGAGCGTCAACGTATAGGGGTGATCGTTACCCAGTTCTTCCAGCGGCATGAATTCGTAGAAAATGCCGTAGTCCAGCATCAGCAACATCTCGCCGGGATTGGCCAGGTCGTCCTGCAAGCCGATAAAGCCCTCGGAGGCGTTGTAGGTTTCGAGGTAATAGGTTTGGGAGGAAGGAAAATATTTTTTGGTAAAAAGCTCACGGTAAGGATGAAACGCCACCGCGCCGTGGACGAATACCTGGAAATCGGGCCACACGTCCAGCATCGACTTGGCCCCCTGCTCCTCCATGATACGATCCAGCAGTACGATGGTCCAGGTCGGGACGCCCAGGATGCTTGTTACGTTTTCCTGGCTACAGATTTCGGCCATTTTTGCCAGTTTTTCCTCCCAGTTGTCCAGCAAAGCCACTTCCAGCGGCGGCGTGCGGATGAGTTGCCCCCAGGCGGGCAGGTTCTGCATGATTACGCCCGACACGTCGCCCGCCTGCGTGAGCGGGTTGTAGGGATTAGGCCCAGTGGTGCCGCCGATGGATAACCCCTTGCCGCTAAAAACATTGGTATCGGGCTTGTTGGCCACGAGCAGCGTCATCATGTCCTTGCCGCCCATGTAGTGGCACTCTTCCAGCGACTCGGGCGTGACGGGAATGTACTTGCTGCGGGCGTTGGTCGTACCCGACGACTTGGAAAAATGCTCCGCCGACGACGGCCACAACACGTTCGGCTCACCCTTCAGGATGCGCTCGATGTAGGGAAACAGCGTTTCGTAGGTCGAAACGGGTACCTGTTCCTTAAATTCCTGCACCGTCTTGATCTGGCTGTAATTATACTTCATCCCCCACTCGGTGTAGCGGGCGGTGGCGATCAGTTCCTGGAAAACCCGCTCCTGCGTCTCGACGGGATGGGCCATGAATTCCTGGATGCGCGGCAAGCGTCGCTTCATGAACCAGACAATCATGTCGTTAACCATTTCCATTTTGTTGAGGTTTAGGCGTGGGGGCGTTTTGCTCGCTCAAATTTAGGGATTAAATCACCGCCAATACCTTATCACGATCGTCGGTACTTGCCGATGGTTTTCTCGATGGCCGTCAGGCCGCTGTCCCAGTCGCGTGAGAGGTCCGTAAGTTTATTGAACTCCTCGAGCGTGGCGGCTTTCTGGGCATCGGCCACGAGTGGGAAGGTCGTGAGGATGTAGGTGAATTCTTCCGTCGTGAGGCCGTAGAGCGTGGCCACGATGGCGTCGATCTCGGCGCGGAGGCGGTTGCGCCCGGCTTCGTCGGTGACGCCGCTTGTGGCCGTCCAGGGCGTGGGCATCACCTCCTCCCACAGAGCCGCAAACTCCGGCGTGGTGCAGATCAGCCGCGCCGCCCGTTCCACCAACTCGGAAAACCACGGGTCGCCTGCTTGCAGGCGTGGGACGGGGAGGTTATAAACGTAAAACATATTGATATTGGCTGACACAATCTGACGGGCGTAGTAGTCAACCAACACACTATCGAGCAAGGAGGTGATAAGCAATGTTTCAGCACCCGTTAGCTCTGAACTGCTTACTAAAAGTGAATTTCCGCAAAATACGTGGCTGGGCAGCGTTGTAGCCAGAATCGTTCTTGCATTGGTACTACTGGCAATGGCTCTCAAACCAACTCTATACTTTTGGTAGTTAAGTAGCTGACCTGTATCCAAAGAATCTCTGCCAAGTACGGCTTTTCGCCCTTCTGATTCATTGATAACGTAGCGCCCTTCCTCTGGCTTAATAATAAAGTGATTCATCATCTTGCCTTCGAAAAGTGGCCGCATTCCCGGCCCGTCCTGCACTTTGAACAAATGACTGTCCATAGTCATGTCGAACTCACGCGTCAGCGAAAAATTCCAGGTACCCGACAATTCCTCGCCCAACGGCGGGAATTGCAGAATTTTGTCTGTGATCGTAAAATCGACCTCGCCCCGTATTTCCATCACCGACAAAGACTCGGGCGATTGCCGCTCGATGAAGTCCGTCGTGATTTCTACGAACGTATCGGGATTGTGCAGGAAAGAATCCAGCGCGTCTGTACCCACCGCCTCGCGGGGATTGATGCGAAAAGTCGCTTTGAAGTCCTGCGTTTCGCCGCCCTTCTCGAACGACAATAGGCAGAACTTGAAAGCGTGATGGACATTGTCGAAAATGAATTTTTCATTAGCCAAACTCACTAACTGCTGCACTTTGGTTTTCTCGAACAGCATTTTGCGGATTTGCTTGGTACCCAAATCGGAGTAAATCCCGCTGGGAATGATGATTCCGCAGTAGCCGCCGGGTTTCAGCAAGTTGTAGCACTGCTCGGTAAAGAGCTTGTAAAGGTTGGTGTCGGAACCCGCCTTGCGGCCATTGACGTAGGCGATTTGGTTGAGGTACTGCGGGCTGCTGCGAAAGTACTGGCTCACGTGCGGGAAGTCGCTCAGGTAATCCAGCCAGGCCCGTTGGATGGCTGCGTCCTTCATCAGTTCCTTTTGTGCCTTCTCAAAGTCCTTGATCGTCATGTTCTTCTTCGAGATCAACTCCGAGTGTTCCATAAAAAACTCCTTGGCGTTGGGCTTGAAGACCTCCCAGGGCGGGTTGGTGATGATAGCGTCAAAGCCGCCGCGCTGCACCATGATTTCGTCAAACTCGAACGACCAGTGGAAGGGCGTCAGGGCTTCGATGTCGCTTTTTTTGAGCGTCCGCTTCTTCGCCTTGCCCGTTTTGCCTTTTCGCTCGTCCCAGGTAGCCTCCTCGTACTTGATGCCCAGTTTGGCCCACTCATAAAGCGAAATGGTGTTGAGCGTGTCGATGGCCGTTTCGCGTTGTTTCTGGATGCTGTCGCGCAGTTGCTGCAGGTCTTTGGTGAAGGTGGCGGAGTTTTTGTAGGCCCGCACGGCGGCGGCTTTTTCCTGCACCAGTTGCGAGTAGTTTTTATTGAAAAGATCGTAGTTGGCAAACTGCTCGTCGTTGACCCGCAGCAACCCCACCAGCGAGTTGCCGGGCATGAGGTTGAAGTCGATGTTGGGCAACGGTTCGAGTTGGCTCACTTTTTCGGCGGAGGCCATCAGTGTCAGAAACAGCCGCAGCTTGGCGATTTCGGTGGCCTCCTCCATGATGTCCACACCGTAGAGGTTGTTGGTGATGATCTGCTTCTTGATGTAGTAGTTGACCGAAGGATGCTCCCGCTCGATTTTGGCCTTCCAGTCGGTCAGGGCGCGGTCGTTGAGGAAGGGAATGCGGCCCAGCACCCCCGCGTAAATGTCGATGAGCGTTTTCATGGCCGCCACCAGGAAAGCCCCCGAGCCGCAGGCGGGGTCGAGCAGCGAGAGGTTGGGCAGGATGGCCGCCTCGCCCACCACC
>JBBSKK010000144.1:0-7363 GCA_038256395.1 Cytophagales bacterium
AAAAGTCGTGAATTCCCCACCGCCAATATTCACTAATCGCACCGGCGACCCGGTCAAAATTCACCAATTGAAACTCCTAGAAGTAGGCGACGACTCATTCCGGCAAAGCGAATTCCTGCAACTCCCGGTCAGGATTTATCGCAAAAACCCCTACTGGATTCGTCCGCTGGATAGGGACATCGAGGCCATTTTCGATTCCGAGAAAAATAAACATTTTCGACAGGGCGAGTGCGTCCGCTGGCTCGTTGTGGACCATAGTGAGCAGACGGTAGGCCGCGTGGCGGCTTTCATCAATCAGAAAACCGTCCACGAAGGCAACGATCAGCCCACGGGCGGGATGGGCTTTTTCGAGTGCGCCAACGACGACTGCGTGGCCACGCTGCTCTTCGACGCCTGCCGCGACTGGCTGGCCGAACGCGGCATGAAGGCGATGGATGGGCCGATCAACTTCGGTGAGCGCGACAGCCACTGGGGCCTGCTGGTAGAGGGGTACGAAAAGGAGCCCACCTACGGCATGGACTATCACCTGCCCTATTACCGGAATTTATTCGAGAATTACGGCTTCCAGAACTACATCGAGCAATACACCTACTACCTGCCTATGCGGGAAGAAGATGTACGGCCTATGCTGCGTCCGGCGGTCTTTCACCGGGCCGAGAAAATTTACGCCACGCCCGGCTACGACTTCCGGCACGTGAAAAAAAACGAATTGGAAAAATTCGCGGAAGACTTTCGAATTATCTATAATAAAGCCTGGGCCGCCAACCAGGGTACCAGCGACATGAGCGTGGAGCAGTCACGGGGCATAATGGAGCGCATAAGGCCGATTTTGGAAGAAGAATTGATGTGGTTCGGCTACTACGAAGACCAGCCCATGTCGTTTTTCATCATGCTGCCCGAGTTGAACCAGATTTTTAAGCATGTGAACGGCAAACTGGACTGGGTGGGGAAGATCAAGTTCTTATACCACAAGCTAATGAAGACCAACCACAAGGCGTTCGGCGTCATCTTCGGCGTCATTCCCGAGTTTCAGAAGAAGGGCATCGAGTCGGCCATTGCGCTGGCTTACTCCAAAGTCTGCTGGCGACCCGGCTACCAGTACACCGACCTGGAACTGAACTGGATCGGGGATTTTAACCCCAAGATGCTCAACTTCGCCAAGATGCTGGGTGGCACCATTACCAAGAAGCACATCACCTACCGCTATCTCTTTGACCAAAGCCGGGAATTTAAGCGACATCCGATCATCTAGCCGCCCATAAGGTGGGGTTAGATTTGACAACTTTTAGCGGTGCGGCGTTCCGCAAAGTTGTCAAATCTCAAATCGTCCAGGAGAATTTTTAGAAAATCAAAGGTCTGAATAAGTCGCCGGACGCAAAAAGGTAATTTCAGCCTTCGTCATATTATCCTGAAACTCCGGCATTACTTTCAGCTTGCTCCAGTCGGCATCGGCCCCAAAAGATTTCCAGTGCGCGTCGCGGGAGGCTTTGTCGGCGAAGGTCGTCATGTACATCAGATTAGGCATCTTGCTGCCCGCGATGACTTTGGCAAAAAAGACCGGATTGAAGCCCAGTTTCTTAAAAATCGTCACCTCGCCCGCGTTGAACATGGCCACTTTGTTCAAATACCGTTTCTCCGAAGGGCTTTCGTAGCTGCGTAACTCGTACACCCGCTCGCTCATTGGTACGGTCAGCCCCGACTTGGCATGAACGGGCATTTGGTCGAACGCTTCCAAAATCACCGTTTCGAAACGCTGATAGGCGGGTTCCTTGAAAGGTGAGTCGACATAACTTACCCCCGCCGTGTAGTATTCCTTGTCCTTTTCCAATTTTTGCGAAAGCCCCATCAATTGATCCAGCGACTTAAAGGGCGTCAGCACATACAGCAGCGAATCATTCTCCATCGCCTTAAACACGCCGACATTCTTAATCCCGGCCCGGTGCGCGGCGGGCAAATACGCATTCTGCAAATAACTCTCCATCAAAGCCATCTGCGGCCCGCGCACGTGGTAAATTTTCAGTTCGTAATATTCTTTTCCCGGCTTCGCCAGGGAAGGAGAGAGGGAGGAAAGGAGGAGGGGGGAAAGAAAAAACAGTAAGAAACTGCGACGATAGTATTTTACACTCATTTGTTGGAAAATTGATTGAATAAAAAACTCATGAACTCATGCACTCATAAACTCCCCTAAAACTTCGGACAAGACAACTCCTTGCTCCGCCGCTTCGTGCGTTTCTTGCCTTCGAGGGGCTCGAAGATGTAAGAGAGCGAGATTTCGTGCGCTCCGCCGCTGCCGAGGCCGAGCGTGGAAATGGTGGCGTCGTAGCTGTAGCCAATCGAAAACTTATCCTGTCGATAGCCCGCCAGAAAAATCAGCGACTCGTGATTGTTGATGTTTTCGGCGTACTTTTTGATGGGAATCCCCCGGTACCAGGCACCGAGTACCAGCGGCGAGTAGGTCATGTACAGCCCGGCGTCCAATTGGTCGAATTTCCCCTGCTTTTTATACAAAATGGCGGGGGAAATGGTCTTTTCGCGGTCGATTTCGTTGCCCAGGAAGGTGTAGCCCGCGAAGGGAATGCGAAGGCCGCCCTGGAAACTGATTTTCATGGGCAGCGGTGCCGACCCCAGCCCGCCAAACGCCTGATTGGGGCGATTGAGGTGGTGTACGGCGATGCCCGCCCAGTACCAGTCGGAATAGAGCATGGTACCCGTCGAGAAATCGGCGTAGGACACTTGCGGAATGCCGTTCTGCACCAGCGGCTCCTGCGTGGGATTGCCGTTGAAACCCGTGTTGCTGTACTGATCACCGAAGGTGAGGCCGAAGTAGTCGAGCGTGCGGGTAGCAAACGCGCCCTGCAAGCCGAAGCGCAGGGAGGTGACGTCGTTGAGTTGAAGCTGGTAGGAATACTGCGCCCCGACCTCGGTCGATTTCAGGTTGCCCAGGCCCTGGCTGTCCATTAGTACGTACAAGCCCACGCCGCTGTTGAAGCGCGAGAAATAGTTGTCGATCCCGAACGAACTGGTGACGAAATTGGCCGACAGCGCGGGCCACTGGTTGCGGTAGTTGACCGTGAGGCGTGGGGCCAGCGCTCCACCCGCCAGGGCGGGATTGAGGTATAGCGGATTGGCGTAGAACTGCGAAAACTGCGGATCCTGGCACCAACCTTCCAGGCCACTGAGCAGCAAAAAGGTCAAGAGGAGTAGTTTCTTCATCATATGTATTTCAGTCTGCCACAATCATTCAGCCAAAAGTTGGTGAAGTAAGCGAATTTAATTCTTATTTCAACAAATAAGCCGCATTTTGCGTAGTTGGTAGGAAAAGCGGCCCGTTTTTATCGAAAAAAAAGGCGTGAAATTTAAAGATTTTTTTTTCGTTAAAACAATGCCGCCGCCAAAAAGGCGGGCAGGATTGCGAGTTAGTAACGAAGGATGCGGTTGATTTATAATAGACATAAGCGATTTTTTTGGATTTTGAGCGCGGGGCTGCTGCTGTTAGCGGGCATGGCCCACGCGCAGACGCCTTTCGTGGTCAAAAACCAGTGTATGCTCAACCCCGAGTGCGAAGACGACGTCACGACGTTTAGCGATACCCTCCAAACTTCGGTGGCGTGGCAGTGGAATTTCGGCGACGGAGCCAGCGACGACAATACCTCCGACAAGCGCAATACGGGTCACGCCTACCAAACGCCCGGCACCTACACCGTAAAACTGGTGCGTACCCTGAAAAACGGCACGATCGACAGCCTTAGCGTACCGATTCAAATCGGCCAATTGCCCCCTTCTTTTAACGAATGGAAAACTGACACGACCATTTGTCCCGGCCAGGTTATCACGCTCGACCCTTATGCGGGCGGCCAGGGCCCGGCGGGAGCCAAGTACATCTGGTATCCCAAAGGCGACACCACTCAGGCCCTGCAAATCGACAGTTCGGGCTGTTATTCGGTGGAGGTCATCTTGCCCAGCGGCTGTAAGATTCAGGATCGGGTCAATGTCAAGATTTGCCTGGAACCGTCGCAGCAGCAGGGCGCCAAGTGGTTTTTTGGGGCCAACGCGGGACTGGATTTTGCCAATGGCACCCCGACTGCCATCACTGACGGCGAATTGTCCACGCCCGAAGGCACCTCCTCCATCGCCAACTCCAAGGGCGAACTACTCTTTTATACCGATGGGATAAAGGTTTATGACAAAGATGGGGCCGAAATGAAATGCCTGGCCGACTCCTGCAAGCCACTCAAAGGCAGTGCGAACTCCACCCAATCGGCCCTCATCGTGCCGCAGCCGACCTGCAAGGGCTGCGAGTATTTGTACAATATCTTTACCACTACCGACATCAACGATTCCACCAAAGCCCTCACTATAAGCGTGGTGGATATGCGCCGTGAAAATGGCAAGGGGGCTATCGTGGAGCAAAACACGGTGCTAGAGCGCACCACCACCGAGCGCATCGCCTCCGTCCGCAATGACCGCGACAGCACCTACTGGGTCGTGTCGCACGATTTTGGTAACAACACCTTCCGCGTCTATCACGCCACGGCGGGTGGCCTGACCGAGGAAAAAAGCTTCGACCTGGGCATGGCCCATGATACCAAAGAAAAGGGCGAGGGCTACATGAAATTCTCGCCAGCTGACAGCACCACGGGCGAGCGTCGTCTGGCGGTGATCGTCCCCGGCCCGCCGCGCAACTACGTGGAGATTTTTACCTTCTCGGATTCGACGGGCGAGATGGCCTACGAACGCACCATCGACCTCGGCCCCGCGCCACCCAAAGCGTACGGCATCGAGTTCTCGCCCAGCGGCGAAAAGATGTACGTTTCTTTTCAAGGACAGGATACGACTGCCTCCAAACTGGTGCAGTACGACCTCACGCTGGGCGACTCTACGCTGATTGCTGATTCACGAATACTAATAGATAGTACCAAAACCCAGAAGTTCGGGGCTTTGCAAATTGGTTCCGACGGCCGGATTTACATGGCCGTGGACGGCAGCGACCACCTGGCCGTCATAGAAAGACCCGAGCGGAATTCGGTCAGCACCCTTGGTTATAAATTGCAGGGCGTGAGCCTGGGCGGCAAGAAAAGCAACCTCGGCCTGCCCAGCCTGGTGCAGAATTTCACTCAACAAAACGACGGCCCCGGCTTCCAGGCCGACGGCTTCTGCACGGGAGCGCCGACCATGTTCCAGGCCAGTCCGCTCTGTGACCCAATCAAAGATACCTACACCTGGAACTTTGGCGACAACAGTGCGCCCGTCAACGGTAAGGAGACCCAGGTTTCGCACACCTACAATCAGCCGGGTATCTACCGGGTGAGCCTGCGGGCGGTGAACGAGTGTAAGGACACTACCTTTTTTCAAAATGTAGAAATCTTCGAAACGCCCGCTGCCATCGACCTCGGCCCCGACCAGGACGAATGCCGCAAGAGCATCAAGCTGGAAGCCAACGTGGACGCCGAGTTGTTCGTGTGGCTGTTCAATGGTCGTCCCGTGGGGCGCGAGAAAATATTTAACGCCACCCAAACCGGCCAGTACGTGGCCATCGCCGCCAACGGTCCGCAGGGCGTCTGCTTCAACGCCGACACGGTGGAGTTGACCATCCGCCGCCCGCCGCCCTTCTCGCTGGGGCCGGACACGACCGTCTGCAACGACAGTACCATCGTGCTAACTGCTCCCGGCCAAACCTGGCGCGAGTTCAAGTGGAGTACGGGCGACAACACCCGCGAGATCACCGTCAGGAAAGCCGGGATGTATTTTGTGGAAGTCAAGAACGGCAATGATTGCTACAACGAGGACACGATTCAGGTTGTGGCCCGGCCTCGCGCCCGGCTCCGCGCCGACCTCAAGCCGCCCACGGGCTGCACCACGGCCGACGGCAGTATTCAGGTGACGTCCATCACGCCGACGGGGCAGTACAACTACGCCTGGCTGGGTGCCGACAGCACCATGCTGGGCAGCACGGCGCAACTTACCGGCTTGCGCGAGGGCAGCTACCGGCTGCTCGTCAGCGGCAATCCGCTGGCTTGCACCACCGACACGGCCTTTGCGCTGCGGTCGGCGGCAAACCCACTGCGGATTAGTCCCGTGGCCAAGAATGCCGCTTGTACCAAGCCCGATTCCGGCTCCATCGGCCTGAACGTCACGGGCGGGCAACCCACGACTTTTCGCTGGCTCGATGCCTCGGGCAAGGTGGTGAGTACCAGCCAAACGGCGACCAATTTACAAGCAGGAACATATAGCTTCGAGGCGTCCGACGCGGGCGGTTGCACCTTCGCACAAACGGGCATCAAGGTGGGGTTGGATAAAGACAATCTGGCCCTCCTCGGTCCGGATCGTGGCAAGTGCATCGGCGACACCATTCAACTTGCGCCCCGCGCCAACGACTTCGCGGGCAACCAGTACCTGTGGAGCAACGGCATCACGACGCGGACGCTGGTGGTACGCGAAGCCGGTACTTACACGCTGACCGTCACCAACGCCGAAAATGGCTGCAACGGCACCGACGACGTACAGGTGAAGTTCAGCCCCAAGCCGGAAGTGGAAGCGGGCAGTCCGCTGGATTTTTGCGCCAACCAAAAACCGCAGCGGCTCACAGGTGCCACGCCCGCCAACGGCTTCTGGCGCGGGCCGGGCGTGGATTCGCTGGGGCTATTCACCCCGACAGACACGTCTTTGGGCCAAAGACGCGTGACTTACTTCATCTCCAAAGACGGCTGCGTGGCCTCCGACGACCGCATTGTGAATGTGAAAGCCTCACCGCGCGTTCGCCTCGGCCCGGACACTACGCTCTGCTATGATCCAAATTTTCGTCTCATAGCCGGAACTATCAGCGAGGCGACCTACCAATGGTCGAATGGTCAGACAACGGCCAGCATCAATCCCCGCTTCACGGGTACCTACTCCGTCACGGCGACCCTGGCCGGATGCAGTGGCCGAGATACCGTGCGACTGGTGTTCCTGCCGTCACCGAAGCTGGAACTGGCCCCCGAATCGCCTCTCTGCACCCCCGAAAACGGCACCGCCATCCTGGACAGCCGGGGCGGCTCCACCCAAACCTATTTCTGGCCCGAAACGGGCGACACCACCAGTCGCATCACCGTCAGTCGCTTGGGCCAATACACCGTTATCGCCACCAACAAGGAAGGCTGCTCGCTGGCCGACACCACGCAGGTCGTGGACCGCTGCGACCCGCGCATCTTTGTCCCCGACGCCTTCACGCCCAACAACGACGGCAAAAACGACCTGCTCGACGTTTTTGGGTTGTATTTTGTGGATTTTGAAATAAAGGTCTATAACCGCTGGGGCGAGGTCATCTACGCCGCCGACAGCATCGAGGAGAAGTGGGATGGTACCTACAAAAACGCGAAAGTAC
>JBBSKK010000145.1:0-7329 GCA_038256395.1 Cytophagales bacterium
AACGAGCTTGCCGCGTTTCAGTTCGAGTTCAGTGAGGGCATGGAGCGTGAAAATTTCAATCCAGGGACCGGGTTCCTCCCGACTCAGCTTTAGCGTTTTTTGATAGTAGCGTTCGGCAGCCACCAGGTCGTTGGTAGCCAGGGCAAGTTCGGCTCTGCCTTTGGCCGTCTCGATCAGATAAGGGTATTCCCGAGGTTTGATTGGATCAGATACGGGCAGATTTTCCAGATAAAGCAGGTGTTTCTCAGCTTCCCGGTACTGATGGGCTAGCAGTTTTTGCTGCATGAGTCGCAGATGAATCCTTTTGATAAGCATAGGCGCGTCTATGGCAACGGCTCGTTCCAACAAAGATTCTAACGGAGGAATAGCCCCTCCTTGCTTCAAGGAATTTGATCTGAGGGAAATTCTGGCAAAGTTTGCCGAGAGGATAGCTTTCTCATTGCCCAGCACTTGGTAGATGGCCAGCGCTTTTTCAGTGTTCAGGGCTGCCAATTGGTAGATACCGGCGGCATTGTAATAGCGAGAGAGTTCAGAGTAGGCAGCAGCTTCTCTTTCAGGATGATTTTGCTTTTTTGCTACCCTGGCCATCTCCTCACCGACATAGATCGCGGCGTTGAGGTTGAAAAGATGCTCTAGCCGGATCATAACTGCGTAGTAGGCAGGATAAAGGGAATCTGGCTGATTGCTGAAACGCTCTCTGACGAGCTGCGGAATAAACTCGTAGGTAGTGGGCGGGGAATCCTGACCAAGTCGAGTCTCTATTTCCGACCAGAGTTCGGGGACAACGTACAGTGGACGTTTGTCCTGGCTGCGGACACTCCCGCTCGCCAGAAGTATTAAAAGGAAGAATCCCAGGCTTTTACCAAAAAAAGAATCTGTTAGATTTTTAGTAAAAAGTCGGATCATTTGAGGAGATGTCCTATTGGTAGAAATGCGTGTGTGAGTTTACGTGACCCTCTGACCGAACCAGGGTTTAAGCAAAGTACGCATTTTTTCTTTAAACAGATTGTGGGCTGTTCGAGTGATTAAGTGCAGTTTCTTACTCGTTGCGTAGCCTTGCTTTCTTGGCAAGAACTTGGGAATCGTAAATAACTTTCCTTACTTTTCGGACTAACCCGATACGCCCTCCCCAACCCGCCTCTTGCCATGAAAGCCCTGATTGTTTGTACCAACCACGACACTTTCCCAACTAAAACCAATAAAACCGGCCTTTGGCTAAGTGAGTTGACGCACTTCTGCCAGGTGCTGGACAAGCAAAACATTGCCTACGACCTGGTCAGTCCGTTAGGTGGCGTGATCCCCATCGACGAACGCAGTCTGGATTTGAAGGACGAGGTCAACCGGAACTACTACGAAAATGACGCCTTCCGGCTGCGGCTGGAAAACTCTCTGAAGCCCGCCGGCATTGACCCCAAAAACTACCGCCTGATCTACTTCACAGGCGGCCACGGCACGATGTGGGATTTTCCCGAAAACGCCGAGTTGCAGAAAATTACCGCCGCCATTTACGAGAATCGCGGCACGGTAGCCGCCGTGGCCCACGGCGTGTGCGCCTTGCTGAATGTCAAGCTCAGCGATGGCACACTTCTCATTCAGGATAAATACCTGACGGCTTTCTCCAATATGGAGGAAAAGCTGGCGAGCATGGTGAGTGAAACTCCCTTCTCGCTCGAAGACCGTCTACGCGAGCAAGGCGCTCACTTCACTAAAACCCGCCTTCCCTTCACGCAGTACATTGAGATGGATGAGCGCCTCATCACGGGCCAGAATCCTGCCTCGGCCAAGAAAATAGCCAGAAAATTAATCGAAGAGCTGATCGAAAAGTAGGCTCCTTTCAAGAATATTTCCCTTTCCGTGCAACTTTCCCGTCGGCCTTTGCATCCATTAGGGCAGAAGGCAGCGCGGGCAGGCCGAACTTTTCTCCGCTTATCCAATCTCTCGGCCACTTGTGTATAAAAAGGTTCTATGTAATGCACAGTACCTACCTTTGACCCATCGAAAACGCCACGAAACCACGATGCGCACGTGTCATTTCGGGTGGGAACTTTAACTACTATTAGCCATGAAATTTTTTACCAAACTGGTAGCCCTGCTACTGGTATCGGCCCCACTGTGGGCGCAAAACAACCAAAAAGGCGCAGTCTCCGGCTCAGTGCTGGACGAAAAACAAGTCGCCTTTCCCTTCGTCAACGTACTCTTACTAAAAGCCAAAGACTCCACCCTCGCCAAGGGCATGACCTCCGACACCGACGGCAAATTTGCCTTCGAAGAAGTCCAAGCGGGTCGCTACCTGACGCTGGTCTCGATGGTCGGCTACGAAAAAGTTCATAGCCCCGTCTTCACGGTGGCCAACGCCGAAATCAAACTGTCGCCCGTCACGCTTACGACCAGCGTCGAACTTCTGAATGAGGTGAAAGTGGTGGCCCAAAAACCCTTCATCGAACAGCAAATCGACCGCACGGTCGTGAACGTCGAAAACAGCATCGTATCCGCCGGGGCCACGGCCCTGGAAGTCCTGGAAAGAGCGCCCGGCGTGGTGGTCGATCAGCAAAACGACGCCCTGAAACTGCGCGGCAAAGACGGCGTGCTGGTGCAAATCGACGGCAAACGCAGCTTCCTTTCCCAAACCGAGTTGATGAACCTGCTGCGTAACACGCCCAGCGACAACATCGAGAAAATCGAGCTAATTACCAACCCTTCGGCGAAGTACGATGCAGCGGGTAATTCGGGAATTATCAATATCGTGTTTAAGAAAAATAAGAATTACGGTACCAACGGCAACTTCACCGTCGGTGGCGGCTACACGCCCGACTTTTCGGTGGGTCGCGGTAATGGTTCGCTGGCCCTCAACCATCGCCAGGGCAAAATCAATATTTTTGGTAACGGTAGTGTCTATACGGGAGGCAACGTCAATACCAATAGCATTTACCGCACCATTCCCTATGAAGGGAAGATCACGATTTTCGACCAGCATAGCGAGCGCCGCTCCAACTTCCAGAGTTACAGCCTCCGCGCCGGGATGGATTACAGCCTGACCGACAAAACCACGCTGGGCGTGCTGGCTTCGGCTTTCCTCAACGACTGGTCGCAGCCCGAAGGCACCAACAACAGCCGAATTCTGGATGGCGACTCCAATCTGGAACGTTCTTTTATAACCCAAACCAACAGCGGCCAGAAAATGAATAACCTGACAGCCAACGTCAACGTGAAGCATAAGTTTGACGATAAGGGCAAGGAAATGACCTTCGATGCCGACTACGTGCGCTACGGCGGTCAAAGTTTCAACAACCTCGACACCCGCTATTTCAAGCCGAACGGAACCCCTGAGGGTTCGCCGGATCTCGTCAGGAACGATATGCCCTCGACCATTAATATCGGGGTAATCAAGCTCGACTACGCGCAGACGCTGGGCAAGGGGAAATTCGAGACGGGCCTAAAAAGCAGCTACGTGGCATCGGACAACGACATGACTTTTGAAGTAAAACAGGATGTGTGGGTAATCGACCCGACGCGCACCAACCGCTTCAAGTACACCGAAAATATCAACGCGGCCTACGTGAACTACGGCGGGAAGCTGGGTGAGAAGACGACTTACCAACTAGGTTTTCGGGCTGAACAAACGCACTCGATCGGCAATTCGGTAACACTGAACGATGTCCGCGACCGCAACTATCTCAACCTTTTTCCCAGCGTATTCCTGTCGCAGCAACTGGACAGCAGCAACGTGCTGAACTTCTCGTACAGCCGCCGCATCGACCGCCCCGACTACCAGTCGCTGAATCCCTTCGAGTTTTACCTCGACCCCTACACGTTCCAGCGTGGCAATCCGAATTTGCGTCCGCAATATACCCACGCCGTACAGTTGACGCACGTGTACAAAGGCTTCCTGAACACCAGCATTTCGTACAGCCGCATCAACGACCTGATCGCCAACGAAGTGCCGCGCCAGATTGCCTCCGAGAACAAAACGTTCGTCACCACCGAAAACCTCGACAACCAGGATAACGTCAATCTGACGGTTTCGCTGCCCATTCCGGTAGCCAAGTGGTGGACGCTGCAAGCCAACCTGACCGGGTCGTACAACCGCTACAAAACTTTTTACGGCGATGCGCTCTACGATGTCAGCCAGTTGAATTACAACGTGTACGCCAGCAACCAATTCAAAATGGGCAATGGCTGGTCCGCTGAACTCTCTGGTTGGTACAACAGCCCCAGTGTGTACGGTTTCTTCGTCTCCAAGCCCCAGGGCATGATTAACCTGGGCTTGCAAAAAAGTGTGTGGGAGAAAAAAGGCACGTTCCGCCTGAACGTGAGCGACCTTTTCTGGATGAACAAATTCCGGGGCAGCGCTCAGTTCCAGGACATCGACCTGCGGGTACACGCCACCTGGCCGAGTCGACAGGTACGGTTGACGTTCACCTATAACTTTGGCAACCAAAACGTGAAGGGTGCCCGCCAACGCAACACCGGCTCCGACGACCTGCAACAGCGCGTCAAGTCGAATTAAATATATCGCGCCAATCAGCGCCAAAGGCTCTAATCCTCATACGATTAGTTTAGGTTAAGAATATGGAAATCCGCCCCTCGCTGAGGGACGGATTTTTTGTTGTCGGGGCTGGCGCCCGTAGAGACGCAGCATGCTACGTCTCCACCACCGAACCGTTATCGTTTTAGGTTGACTTTCAAATCCAGTTTTACGTCGTCGGACATACCCAGCGTGTTGCCGCCGAATTTCCAGTCGGTGCGGTCTAACTTGGCTGAGCCTTCCAGGGTGGCCGTGGAGCCGCTTTCCTGAAAAGTAAAGGGGATTTTCAGGCTCTTTGTCACATTTTTTAGTGTCAGGTCGAAGGTACCCACGTAGCCCGAGCCTGACTTTTCAATTTTGGTGGATTTCAGAGTGATTTTCGGGTACTTTTCCACCTGAAAGAAATCCTCTTTCTCGCGAAGGTGGCCGTCGCGCAGGGAGTTGTCGGTATCGATGGTGGCCGCGTCCACAGTACCCGAGATACTGGACTGGGCAAGGTTGCTGGGGTCGAAGTTGATATTGCCCTTAAAACCTTTGAAAGTGCCTACTACCCTTACACCGAACATCTTGGCGGTGAAAGCGGTGCGGGTCGTTGTGGGCGTCCAGGATTGGCCGTAGGTGAAAGACGATAAAGCCAGGGCCGCCATTAGAAATAAGGTACGCATAATTTGGTTTTATGTTTTGGTTTACCCTTTCTGTTACGCAGCAAGCGGCCTTTCGGGTTGCGTTGTCTGAAATAGTAAGGTTTTTTCCAAAGCTGAAAAAACAATTATCCGCGCTGGCGGGTAGTATTCTGAGTCATAGTGACTCGTTCATTCCCAATCAAAGCGGCTAAATCATGATTTCGCGAGTCGCCCTCACCGTCGAAGAACTTTCCCGCTCCGTTGAATTTTACGAAAAAACGCTGAATTTCAAGCAAATCGGCAGCTACACGATTGAAAGCCCAACCGCTGGCTGGCTGTTTGGAATGACTGACGGAGATGAAAAACTCAGCGTAGGGATTGCCGTGCTTTCTCTGGGCGAGGAAATTATCGAGTTGATGGAGTTTCAGAATTCAGCACCCGCCGACGCCATCCCCGCCGATTCCGCCAGCAACGACCTGTGGTTTCAGCATTTGGCCATCGTCGTGGCCCATATGGACACGGCTTACGAACACCTGAAAATGTTCGACATCGAGTCCATTTCACCCGCGCCACAGACGCTGCCCGGCTACCTGGAAGCCGCCGGGCTTTCGGCATTTTATTTCAAAGATCCCGACGGACACGTTTTGGAATTGATTCACTTTCCTGCCGAAAAAGGCGATTCAAAGTGGCATAAAAAGAAAGCGGGCTTGTTTTTGGGCATCGACCACACGGCAATTGTGGTGAAAAATACTGCCGTAAGTTTGCCGTTTTACAAGAAACTAGGCTTTACCCAAGACGCGCAAACCAAAAATTACGGCCCGCAACAGGAGAAGCTTAATCAGGTGGAGGACGCCCAATTGCTGGTGACGAGCTTAGCGTCGCAAGTGGGAATGGGCGTCGAGTTTCTGGATTTTAAAATGCCCAAAGATGGCAGACCCTTTCCGGAAAATGCGGAGCCTACTGATCTGATTCATTGGCATAGCGTTGTCATGGTGGAAGATGTCGGGGCGGCTTACGACTGGGTGCAAGCCGAGGGTTATCAGTTGATTTCCCAAAATTCAGTCCGCTTGGAAAATGAAAGGGGTAGGGGCTTTCACGGTTTTTTGGTCAGGGATAAAGACGGCCACGCGGTTTTGGTAGCCGAAAACTTGTCGTTACCCAACTGAATTGAGATCATTCATCACTAATTAATCAATATTTATCATCTAGGGGTATACGAGGAATTATAAGGTTCGGTAAACCAACAAAAAAACTCTTTTAATAAGAGAAAATATTTCAATTGCCGGGGGCTTTAGCCCTCGGAGCGGTGGCAAAAGGGCATCTCCCTCGCTGTCCGAGGGCTAAAGCCCCCGGCAATTGAAAGAATTGGGACAATTAATCAAATCTTTCGTACACCTCTGACTCATCACTCTTTTGAACAACACAAATTACGACATCATCATCATTGGAACCGGTGCCGGCGGAGGCGCGGTTTTGGATACTTTAAAACATTCGGGCAAGCGCATTCTGATACTCGAGCGCGGTACTTTCTTGCCACGCGAAAAAGCGAACTGGGACGCCGTGGAGGTTTTCCAAAAGGGACGCTACCACAACGCCGAGGACTTTTACGACGACAAAGGCGAAAAATTCCAGCCCGAAATGGGCTACTGGGTCGGGGGTAATACCAAGGTCTATGGCGCGGCCATGTTCCGGCTGCGGGAGCAGGATTTTAAGCGGACGCAGCACGCGGGCGGCGGCGTTTCGCCCGAGTGGCCGCTGACCTACGCCGACTTTGAGCCGTACTACACCAAAGCCGAAAAACTCTTCAACGTCCACGGCCAAAGGGGACTCGACCCGACGGAACCATACATGAGCGAGGAGTACCCCAATCCGCCCATCAGCCACGAACCCGTCATTCAGGATTTGTACGACAAAATGAAGGCGCGGGGCTATCACCCTTCCTATTTGCCGCTGGGGCTGAGGCTCAACGAGGCCGACCGCCTGCGCAGCGAGTGCATCCGCTGCAATACCTGCGACGGCTTCCCCTGCCTGATCCACGCCAAGGCCGACGCCGACATCAACTGCGTGCGGCCCGCCATGGGCGAGTCGCAGGTGACGCTGCTGACTAATGCGCAAGCGACCAAGCTGATTACCAACGAGTCGGGCAACGAAATAAAGGCGGTCGAGGTGGAGGTGGACGGA
>JBBSKK010000146.1:0-7309 GCA_038256395.1 Cytophagales bacterium
CAACGACGTAACCCGTATCATTTCCAGCGACCTGCACATCAATATGCGCGGCCTGACGATCGACACCGAAGACGGTGTTTTCGAAGGCGACATCAAACTATACGTTCACGACACCAGCCACCTCGATATGCTCATCAACAAGCTTGAGCGCGTGGACGGGGTTTTCAAAGTCCTGCGTTTCGCTACTAGTCTGAGTACAGTTTCGTAGGGTTTCAGGATGTTAGACACTAGACATTGGATTTTGGATTTGAGTCCAGCGTCCAATATCCAATGTCCAACGTCACAGGCAAACATTGTGATTTGCGCCCAAAAAAACCGATATTTGCCCCTGATTATGCCAAACAACGTTAAGGACAATTTGGAAGCCGCGCGGAAAATCCTGACGGCTTATCTGGAAAATAAGGGCCTTCGTAAGACGCCAGAGCGCTTTGCGATTTTGGAGGAAATCTATACCCGCAGCGATCACTTCGACGTGGACGAGCTGTACATCAGCATGAAAAACAAGAAGTACCGCGTCAGCCGCGCCACGGTGTACAACACACTGGACGTGTTGGTGGACTGTGACCTGGTGACCCGGCACCAGTTTGGCAAGAACCTGGCGCAGTACGAAAAATCCTACGGTTTCAAGCAGCACGATCATCTCATTTGCACCGACTGCCATAAGGTCATGGAATTCTGCGACCCCAGAATTCAGTCGATTCAGAACATGGTGGGGGAGATGCTGCACTTTAAAGTCGATCACCACTCGCTGATATTTTACGGCGGCTGCACCCGCTCTAACTGCGAAAACCGCGATAACCTTTCCGAAGAAGAAATCTTCGGGCCGGGTACCAATAATTGATTCTAATCACTGCGCCCGCTTCGATCGGCAAAACTGGTCGACGCGGGTCTTTTTGTTTTAATGGAGAATGGAGAATGGAGAATGGAGAACGAACGCAGTCGCTGAGCAGTAGCGAGTTCAACCTAGCAAGAGGTAATCCAACGTCCAACGTCCAACGTCCAGCATCCATCCTACCAAAGAAAGTTGACGTACTACTAGGCCTCCAATGGGGCGACGAAGGCAAGGGTAAAATTGTGGACGTACTGGCGCCGCAGTATAAAGTGGTGGCCCGTTTTCAGGGCGGCCCCAACGCGGGGCACACGCTCGAATTCCACGGCATCAAGCACGTGCTGCACCAGATTCCCTCCGGGATTTTCCGCTCCGACATTCAGAATGTCATCGGCAACGGCGTGGTCCTCGACCCCATTGTGTTCCGCCGCGAAATCGACGGCTTGCAGAAGTATAATCTGGATTTGAAGGCCAACCTTTTTATTTCCAAAAAAGCCTCCCTCATCCTGCCGACGCACAGTCTGCTCGACGCCGCCTACGAAAAATCCAAGGGCGACGACAAGATCGGCTCCACGCTGCGCGGCATCGGCCCAACTTATCAGGACAAAATCGCCCGTCTCGGACTGCGCGTAGGCGACATTGTTGTGGGGGATTTCAAAGCCAAGTACCAGAAACTGGCCGACGCGCACAAGGCAATCCTCGATTTCTATCAATTTGATTATCAGGATAAAATAGCTCCCGCCGAGGAGAAATTCTTCGCCGCCGTGGAGTTCATGCAAGAATTCCAACTCGTGGACAGCGAGTACCTCATCAACGAATCGTTGGCCGACGAAAAGTCCGTGCTGGCCGAAGGGGCGCAGGGTTCTATGCTGGACATCGACTTTGGCTCCTATCCTTTCGTGACCAGTTCCAGCACCATGACCGCCGGGGCCTGCACGGGTTTGGGCGTGTCGCCCCACGCCATTGGCGAGGTGTACGGCATTTTCAAAGCCTACTGCACCCGCGTCGGCAGCGGACCGTTCCCGACCGAACTGTTGGAAGAAACGGGCGAGAAAATGCGGAAAGAAGGCAACGAATTTGGTTCCACCACGGGCCGCCCGCGCCGCTGCGGCTGGCTGGACCTGCCCGCCCTGAAATACGCCATCATGCTCAATGGCGTGACCCAACTCGTGATGATGAAGGTGGACGTCCTCAACATTTTCGACACCATCCGCGTCTGCACCCATTACCGCCACGCCGACGGCACCACCACCGACCACCTGCCCTACGACCTCTGCACCGAGAAAGTGGAACCCGTGTATCGGGATTTTGAGGGCTGGGAGAAATCGCTGGACGGCATTACCGCCTTCGAAGATATGCCCGCCGCGCTGACGGCTTATGTCGATTTTCTGGAGAAAGAACTAAAACTGCCGATTACTTTCGTTTCCACCGGGCCGGATCGAGAGGCGCTGATTCAGCGGTAAGCCACTTCGCACTTCGGCTACGCTCAGTGTGACCGCGTCGCCACCCACATCCTGGCCTTCGAGGGCGACTCGCAAGCCTACTGGTTCGAGGGTAATTTATCGGAATACGAAAAAAACCGCAAGAAACGGCTGGGCGCGGACGCCACCCCGAAACGTATCAAGTATCGGGAGCTGGCGTGACGTGGTACGGGCGTCTCGCCCGTTCTTTGACAGAAAAACGGGCTGGAAGCTGAAGCGCCAGCCCGGCCGTACCACAAACAGGCTCTACGAAAGACTATGAAAGAGTACCAAATGCTATGACCAACGCATTATGAAAAAAGACTTCCTTCTATTGATACTCGCCGTTGGGCTTCTGCCAGTAGGAGTCTGCGCACAGTCCTCCCTGCCATCGGTCGGCAGTCCCGTAAAACTGGTTTCGCCACGCGGCGATACGATCCCGGCTCTACTTCTTCCAAAAAAACGGGGCTTCGCAGCACAGACGCCAGAAAAGCGCATACCTATTTACATAGGTTGGTCGACGTACCGGATTAGTAACAAAATAGTTTATTCCGCTAGGGCAACAAGGCTGTATACCTTGGCGAGCAGTGATCCTGAGATCGTCGAGCTATACCAACAATACCGAGAAAACAGAAATTTAGGTTTAATCGGAAGCATTGGCGGAGGGGCGTTGATACTGGCAGGAGGAATCGTTTTTACGAGCAACTTGGGTTATAACATATTTGCAGATAATCCCGATGTAAGTGTGAGCACAGGATTAGCGGTGGGTGGACTTGCGCTGTTGGCAGTTGGGATACTGGGATTGGGTGTTAGCCTTAAAAGAGCTCGAAGCGCGGTTAGGTTATATGACGACAGATATATAAAAAATGAGAAGGTAGTTCGCCTTGAACTGGGTTCTTCCACCGCCACCCCGGCGGGCTTGGCGCTTTACCTCAGATTTTAATTTACCATGTTACTATGCCTAAACTCTACTTCTCGTTTTTCTTCCTGGTTCATATTAATGCAGCCCTGGCGCAGACTACGATAATCGGCACAGTCGCCAACGAACGCGGGCAAGCGATACGGGGAGCGAGCATTGCGGTGAAGTCAACCAGCATCAGCACGACTACCGACCGTGATGGTAAATTCTCCCTAAATGTACCGAAGCAAAATGCAAAACTGATTTTCTCTGCCTACGGCTATGCAGTTCAGGAAAAGCAAGTGGCTGAGGGTAGTTCTTTATACATTCGATTGGTACGGGAAGACGACGCTTCAATCGATGAGATTGCAGTAGCGTATGGCAGGCAAAAGGATGAAAAGATAGTAGGTGCGGTCGTTGCCGAGCAGGGATCTCGACTTGCAAAGTCGCACGCGCTCAATCTTTCGGCCGTGTTGGCGGGACGATTGCCGGGGCTGACGGTAATCAATCCTAGCGGTGAGCCTGGCAATGATGGTGCTACGCTGCTCGTTCGGGGCATCAATACGCTGGCCGACAACCGCCCGCTGCTCGTTATAGACGGCATTCCTAATCGTTTCGGAGGATTAGATCGAATCAATCCGGCCGACATTGAAAGTATTTCGGTATTGAAGGACGCGTCGGCCGCGATGTACGGCTCTGCCAACGGCGTCATTCTGGTCACGACTCGCCGGGGTCAAATAGGCAAGCCTACCCTAACCTATTCCTTCAATCAAGGATTCGCCAATCCTACCGTCATTCCCAAATTAGCCGATGCCGCTCAGTACACCAGCATGTTGAATGAGCTGGATATTTACACCAAATTGCCTGTGACGGAATGGGAAGCCGCCCAACGCGCCTATCAATCGACTGGTGTTTACGACCGACCCAATGGCATGGCATTGAAGGCACCCTACTCCCCGGAGGACCTGGCACAATACCGCGATAATTCCAATTCCTGGGAGCACCCGAATACCGACTGGTTTACCGCCGTCCTGAAAAAGAATTCCCCCCAGGTACGGCATACGCTACAACTAACCGGCGGCACTACGAATTTCCGGTACCTGGCTTCGCTGGGTTATTTAAATCAGGATGCTTATTACCGCAATTCGGCTACGGGCTATCAGCAATATGACTTGCGGATCAATCTCAATGCGGCGGTCAATAAGTATATCGACCTCTCATTAGATGTGTTGGGACGTCAGGAGGCACGGGATTATTCGCCCAAATCGGCTGGCACTATTTTCAGAATGCTGATGCGGGGCAAACCGCAGCAACCCGCCTATTGGCCTAATGGATTGCCGGGGCCCGACCTTGAGAACGGCGAAAATCCGGTGGTGATCACTACCAACCAGATTGGCTACAACCGGGACAAACGCAACTATGTGCAGACGACAGGTTTGCTTATTTTAAAAGTACCTGGCGTGGATGGTCTGAAACTGACCGTGATGGGCGCGATCGATAATTTTAGCCAACAGACCAAACTATGGGAAATCCCCTGGACATTGTACTACCGCGGAACTGGGTTTGAACCGGACGCCCAAACGCCCAAACTCACGCCTGTTCGACGCGGCCTGGAAGATCCCCGCCTGACCCTTGGAACCGCCGAGCAACTGAATATCACGCCACGTCTGACTATTATTTACAACAAGACTATGGGTGTGCATCAACTTGGGCTGTTGGCGGGCACGGAGCGGTATAAAACCGAGCGTAGTTTCTTCACGGCTTATCGCCAAAATTTTATTTCTTCGGCTCTGGACCAGCTTTTTGCCGGAGGAGATAAGGGAAAAGATAATGCAGGAGGTAGTTTAAAGACCTCACGCAATGGGTACTTCGGGAGGCTAAACTACGGCTATAAGGATAAGTACCTTGTCGAATTGCAAGGGCGGTACGACGGCTCCGATATTCTGCCTGACAACCAACGTTATCGCTTATTTTATGGGCTGATGCTGGGCTGGGTCGTTTCGGAGGAGAAGTTTTGGAAACAAGTGCTTCCTGCTATGACTTTCCTGAAAATTCGTGGTTCAACGGGAATCTTAGGGAGCGACCGATCGGTAGTGTCGCCATCTTCTAATTTCATTCCATCTCCCATCAGTAATGCTACTTCCCCACCGATAGCCCATTACTTACCCAGCCCTACCTACAACTTGGGATTGGAAGGACGAGCTTTCGAAAATAGGATGTCCTTTGAATTCGATGTCTTCTCCAACCCTCATACCAAAACCCTAACCTACGAACTCGGTGCCAGGCTGCCCCAGGAAAAAATTACTGAAATAGCCAACCGGGGCGGGGAATTCAGTATCGCCTACCGTAACAAAAGCACGAAGCTGCCCATCACGATAGGAATTAATGGTGGTTATGCCCGGAACGAAATTGTCTTCCAGGACGAAGCACCGGGCGCACCGAATTGGCAGCGTCCGACGGGCAAGCCTATTAATACATACATTGTCTACAAGTACGACGGCGTATTCAAAAACCAGGCGGAAACAGATGCCAACCGGTTGGAGTATTCGGCGCTGGTGAAGCAATTACGTCCCGGCGACATGAAATACAAGGATGTCAATGGAGATAAGAAAATTACGGCAGACGACCGCGTTCGATTGAACACCAGCAATCTTCCCGTATTTCAGGGGGGGATTACGCTTGCGGGCCGCTACAAAAACTTCGACTTAAGTATTCTGCTTCAGGGCTCGGCGGGGGCGAAGCAGTTTATCAGCGCGGGTGAGTCGGGAACCATCGGCAACTACCTGCTGGATTTCTACCAAAATCGTTGGTCGGTCGATAATCCCGGTAATGTACATCCGCGAATTGCCAATCGGAGCGACCAGTACTATTCCAATGGTAACGATTATTGGTTACGAAGTACGGATTATATCCGCCTGAAAAACCTGGAATTAGGCTACGCAATCCCAGCTCACCTTATAAATAAGCTTGGGTTGAATCAGTTCCGACTTTACGTCAGCGGGTACAACCTACTAACGCTCGATCGGCTGAAAATTTACGATCCTGAAAATAACAACGCATTGGGATACAATTATCCGCAACAAAAGATTGTCAGTTTTGGACTGGACGTTACTTTTTGATTAAAAAGCCCTGTGGGCTGATGATGGGACTGCCTCGTATTTAACTTATTGCAAACTCGCTCTTCCTGCCCTATTTTTGTTGATAAAACAATATTCGTCGAACCAAAAACGAGGGCGGACACACGGGTCCTCCCCTACCAATCTATGAAAAAGCCTTTTCTCCTCTTCCTAGCCCTCTTTACCGCTACCCTCACCTCCCAAGCCCAAAACCCCACCTGGCTCCGCTATCCAGCCCTCTCTCCCGACGGCAGCACCATCGTCTTCACCTACAAAGGGGACTTGTGGAAAGTGCCCGCTGCGGGCGGCAGCGCCATGCCCCTTACGCTGCACGAGGCGCAGGATTTTATGCCCGTGTGGTCGCGTGATGGCAAGAGCATCGCCTTCGCGTCGGATCGTTACGGGAATTTCGATGTGTTCGTGATGCCCGCCACGGGCGGTGAGGCGAAGCGGCTGACGTTCCAATCAGCGGATGAAATGCCTTACGACTTTACGCCTGATGGCAAAAACGTAGTATTTGGTTCAGCGCGGCAGGACTTGGCGACCAACCGCCAGTTTCCGACGGGTTCGCAGCCGGAGTTGTACAAAGTGGCCACGAAGGGCGGGCGCGTGGCGCAGGTTTTCAGCACCCCCGCCGAGGACGTGAAGTTCAGTAAGGACGGCAGCAAAATGCTGTACCACGACAAGAAAGGCGGCGAGAACGCCTGGCGTAAGCACCATACTTCGTCCATCGCGCGGGATATTTGGGTGTACGACACTAAATCCGGCAAGCATACCAAGCTGACGACCTTCGCCGGAGAAGACCGAAACCCGGTTCTGAGCGACGATGGCAAGACGGTCACGTTCCTGAGCGAGCGGCAGGGTTCGTTCAATGTGCATCGCTTTGCGCTGGATAATCCGGCGACCGTCGAGACGCTGACTTCGTTCAAAAAACACCCCGTCCGGTTTCTGAGCCGCGCCAACGATGGTACCCTGTGTTTCAGCTACGATGGCGAACTATATACCC
>JBBSKK010000147.1:0-7309 GCA_038256395.1 Cytophagales bacterium
GCCTGGCTGCCTACCGCCGCGAAGAAGAATGGGATTTTCAAAGCCCGTGCCACCCCAATGACAAAGGCCGCGTGAATTATCATCCACACCAGCCCGATGGCAAAAAGTCCCGGATTGTCGGCCACGGCCCGTAAGTCCATTTGCATCCCGATGGTCGCGACCAATATATAGAGGAAGACGCTACCCATCCGCGAGGCACCGACGAACTCCAACTTACGGATAGGCGTCAGAGAAAAAGACAAACCCATGATCGTCACCAGAGCGATAATCCAGAAAAAGGAGGAGGTCAGGCTGTACCGGGCCAGTCCAGGATAGTTTTCGCTCAGATAAGGGGTGATCAAATCCGCCAGAAAGTGCGCCAGGCCCGTGGCTCCAAAACCGACCGCGCCCAGGTACAGCAAATCGCGCATGGCGGGAATGCGCTGATTGGCGAGTTCGATGGTTTCCAGACGCTGCTGCACATCGGCGATACGACTGCTGTCGGCACGGAGACGGGCGTCGATGCGGACGGCGTAGCCCGCACCGTAGATCAGCACGGCCATCCAAAGTTCAGCCACCAGCACATCCACGGCAACTACCTGAGAAAATAAGCGGTCACTGGGTTGAAAGACCTCTTTCAAGGCAGTCTGGTTAGCCCCGCCGCCGATCCAACTGCCGGCGATGGTCGCTAAGCCACGCCACACGGCTTCCGGGCCTTCGCCCTGCACGGTATCAGGGCTGAGGTGGCCGACGACCCAAAGCGCCACCGGACCGCCGATCATGACTCCGGCCGTACCAGCCAGCATCATAATGACCGCCTGCGGGCCGAGCTTGGCTAGGGATTTCCAGTCCATGCCCAGGGTGAAAAGAACCAGGCAGGCGGGCAGCAAGTAACGCGAAACAACGGGGTATAGCTGTGATTCGGATCCTTTGATGAGACCCACAGAATTGTATATCCCCGGAATAAAATAACAGAGCAGCAGTGGCGGAACGACGCCATAAAATTTTGTCCAGCCTGTGTGCGACAGCGAAGCGGTGTAGAAAATCAGGCCGAGCGTAAGCATCAAAATGCCCAGCACGACGGCGTCGTTTTGGATCATAAATTATGTGGTACGGGTTTCCAGCTCGTCTTAATACTACAAAAAAACGGGCAAGATGCCCGTACCACAATAAAAAACACGCAGGTTTCAAGACGAACCCGCGTGTCAGATTACACTTCATCAACAAACTAAAAACCAAATGGGGAGAACAATTGTGAATTAGCGAATGTCGGAATAACTCATTCCCAATTGAATAAGCTGTAGGAGGGGGAGTCGAACCACCCACGGTGCGGTTAGCCGCGATACAAATACTTGGTGGTCAACCCCAGTCGACAAGTCGGCATTATATCGTGTTTATCCCGTGCTCACCACCCCCGAGACAGGAGGGCATGGCTGCCAGTTTCATCATCCTACAGTATGGTAAAAAACGTCGTCAACATTGTCGGACAGCAAATCCGTTTCCGTATATTGACCTTGCAAAGGTAAGAGATGAAAATTTAAGATTAAAATATTTTTATAAAAAAGTCGTAAAATTTAGACGAATCGCAATTAAAATACCTATTCATTGAATGAAATTCAATTTTTGAACCAATAATGAATAAAAATTTAGAAATTGATAATACCGATTTACGAATTTTGTCGCTGTTGATGGAAAATGCGGGACTTGCCTACACAGAAATCGGTAAGCGCGTCCATGTTTCGGGTGGCACCGTCCATGTCAGAATGAAAAAAATGGAGCAGTTGGGCATCGTCAAAGGTTCGCAACTCATCATCGATCCTGCCAAACTAGGCTGGGACATCAGCGCTTTCCTGGGCGTGTATCTGGACAAAAGTTCACTTTACGAAGACGTGGCGGCGGATTTGGAGAAAATTCCCGAGGTGGTCAACATTCATTATACGACGGGCGTGTACAGTCTTTTTGCCAAAATCGTTTGCCGCGATACAGGACACTTACGCGAAGTTTTACACGATAAAATACAGAAAGTGAAGGGAATACAACGAACCGAAACCATTATTTCGCTGGAAGAAAGGATCAACCGCTCTATCCCCCTAGAAGAAAATTGAAAATATTTTTTGGAAAAACTTCTTATATATAGAAAACTTATATATATTTGTCCATCAGATGTCAACTGACCGTATAAACAACTAACCGTCTAAACAAAAAACGCCGTCGCTACCCGCGAAGGCCAAACGAAAAAAATGGAAAAAAGCACCAGTAACGAATACGTACGCGGCACCTTGAAGACCATTGTATTGAATTTATTGTCAGACACCGACCGCATGTACGGCTACGAAATCACACAGCAAGTGACCGAGCGCACCTCGGGCGAAATCAACCTGACCTTCGGTGCCCTCTACCCGGTATTGCACAAATTAGAACAGGACGGTTTTCTGGTCACAGAATCGGAAGCCGTGGACGGGCGAATGCGCAAGTATTATTCCCTCACCACCCAGGGAACAGAAATCGCTCGCACCAAAACCAACGACCTCGAACGCTTCATGGAAGCAATGAAACTGCTGTTAGCTCCGCCGAGCGTAGTATCAGAAAGAAGCTAAGCCATTTCGGTTAACCGTTGACCCTTAATCCCTTTTCCTATGAAACGCCTCACCGACCACCGCCTTGCCGAACTGAACCGCTACCTGGAAACGAGCGGCCTGAGTTCTGCCTTGAAGCCCGAATTGCTGGATCATCTGGCCTGCGAAGCCGAGGAGAGCCTATGGGCGGGGAAATCTTTCGAGGAGGTGATCGCGTCGTTGCTGCAGGAGGTGGATACCGATGTATTGCTGGATTTGAGTCTTGAACATAAACATCTGTTAGCCATGAATGAATCATTGAACGACATCGTTTTCGAGAACCGAAACAAGCTCTACGGAGCTTACGCCCTGCGCCGCGACTATGGCGGCAACGTCCAACGCGCCACCATTATCGGCGTCGGTATTTTTCTGCTGATGTTCCTGCTGCCGGAACTTTACGCTCGCCTGAAAACTACCGATGAAAAGGACATCGCTTTCATGGTGGAAGCCAAAACGATTAAGATTACCCCCGAAAAAATTACGCCCATCACGCCGCCCGTGGTTGAAACGCCTCCACCTACCGTGAAGACGGTTCGCTCGCGGCTATATGAAGTGTTGCCGGACGAGCAGGTAGTCATCGAAATGCCGCCACCTACGGTCGAAATGCTGGAAAATGCGCAAATAGGTCAGGAAAATGTCGAGGGTGAGGTATTTACGGAATTGGTAATCCCGCCCGACGAAATGGCGAAGCCCGGCAAAGGCGAGGTGATTGGCGTAAAAGCTAAGGAGGAAGAAACGCTCCTTTTCGCCGAGCAACAGCCGGAATTTTTTGGCGGAAATGAGGCATTTGCTAACTTCTTACAAAAAAACCTGAAATACCCGAGAGCCGCCGCGCAAGCTGGGGTTCAGGGAAGGGTTTTTGTCGAGTTCACGGTAGGGATCGATGGCAAGATCGAAAAAGCCAAAACGATCAAAGGCATCGGCTTCGGCTGCGACGAGGAAGCCATACGCGTAGTGAACCTAATGCCCCACTGGATGCCCGGCAAACAATCGGGTCGCCCGGTGCGAGTACGGTTCACGCTGCCGATCGCGTTTCGGCTTGAATGAGCGACAAAGCCACAAAGTTGACTTTTCATGTGAAGTTTGAGCTAGAAAATCCTCGCTGTATGGCGGGGATTTTCTAGTTTTGCGGGATGTGGTAGGAGATTTAAAAGTGCTATCTCATCACTGGTACGCCAGCCCGGTGGTACGCCAGCCCGGTCATCGTTCATCATTGATAACTCATCATTCTTTTTGTACTCCATCGTCGATATTGAAACTACGGGCGGCGTTGCCGGGAAGGCGCGTGTTACGGAAATTGCCATTTTTCGGCATGACGGACAACGGGTTGTAGATTCATTTCACTCGTTAGTCAACCCGCAGACCTACATTCCGCCTTTTATCACCCGTCTCACAGGTATTGATAATAAGATGGTGCAGGACGCACCTACCTTTGAGCAAATAGCTGACTCAGTTCGCGCCCTTACGCGCGATGCCTGGTTTGTGGCGCACAACGCGAGTTTCGACTACAATTTTATCAAGAAAGAATTTTTGATGCTAGATGAATACTTTGACCGCGATAAGCTCTGCACGGTGCGACTGAGCCGGAAGATTTTCCCTGGCTATCGGTCGTACAGTCTTGGTAATATTTGCCAAAGCCTCGAGATTCAAATCCAGGATCGTCACCGCGCGGCGGGGGATGCAGCCGCAACGGTAAAGCTATTCGAGCTACTTCTGCGGGCGGATACGAAGGCGCTAATTCCAGTAGATTGAGCTAGGCGGAAAGGGGGGAGGGAACGTTAATGGCACAGTTTTGATACGAAAACGATCCATAAACATTCACCCTTAAAAAAACCTCTATGAAAGCCTTATCCAACTTTGCCAGTTATCTGATAATCTTTCTATTATCTATCACGTTGTTCAGTTGCGAACTGGCGGGTGACATCTTCAAAGGCGGCGTGTGGACCGGTGTAATACTGGTTGTCGTTGTGATCGGCGTCGTTATTTACGGAATATCCCGGATGTTTGGCGGAGGCAAGTAGTCTTAGCCAATCGCCTCGTTCCAATCGGGCAACTGCCCAAACCGCCGAAGTGTGGATACGTGGGAGAGTAAAGCCTCGTTGAAGGTTTCGTTTTCCATGTACACTAGTCCAAACTCTTCGGCGGTCTGCTTTACGATGGGTGCAATGGAAGGGTAGTGGACGTGGCAAATGCGAGGGAAAAGATGGTGTTCGACCTGAAAATTCAAACCGCCCACGTACCAGGAAAGCCATTTGTTGCGGCGGGAAAAATTGACCGTGGTTTGCAACTGGTGAATTGCCCAATCGTTTTCAATAATTCCAGCTTCGTTAGGCTGGGGATGATCAGTACCTTCCACGGTATGGGCCAATTGGAAAATGACCGTCAGGACTAACCCGGCGGTGAAATGCATTAACAGAAAACCTGCCAAAATCTCTCCGAACGGTAAGCCGAAGATATAGATTGGTACGAAGAAAAATATCCCGAAATACACGGCTTTCATCACAATTAACTTAATGAGAGTGATGATGTTTTCTTTTCTTGTCTGGGTATTAACCCCTGATTTAGTGAAGGAAGCAAGCTGTACAAAATCCTTAGCTACCACCCAGTAAAGAGTAAGGATACCGTAAAAGAAAAAGGCGTAAATCCATTGAAAACGATGAATGCCCTTGACCTCGGTATGGGGCGAAAGGCGCACGATGAGTCTATCCTGAATATCCTCGTCCATCGGTACCACGTTGGTGTACATGTGGTGTAGCGTGTTATGTTGTAATTTCCAGTTTAGCACCCCACCGCCCGCCAGGTTAATCGAGTAACCCATCCATTTATTGACGGTCTCACTAGCTGAGTAGGCACCATGATTGGCATCATGCATAATACTCATACCAATGCCTGCTATGCCCAGACCCATGACAAACCAAAGGATCAGACTCATCCAAAGGGGCGGATTGAACAACAGAATGAAGATAAAGGGTAGAATATAGGCACTAAGCAGAACCACCGTTTTGAGTACCATCGTGCTATTAGCATGGCGAGAGAGATTTTGATCGGTAAAATACTCGTCAACTCGGTTTTTGAGGGTAGGGAAAAATTTGTTCTTGTCTTTATTGACAAAGCGAATTTTTGGTTTTTGTTTCATGGAAGTAGGTTTATCAAACGCTAAAGGCGGACTTAAGCGCCGATGTAAGTGACCAGGGGCTTACGGCCTGACCAAAGGTAACAGAAAGAATTATGACGCGGACTCGGTGAAGAAGCAAAACGCAGAATAAGCACGAAAGTGAAACCAGTAAGAACTGTGCGATATTTTTCTTGGAAGCGATCCTGTATTCTTGTAGATAATACGTCTATAACGAATGGATTGGTAAATTTGTTCCAAAGACACTTTTTGAGCGCCCCTACTGAAATTTTAAAAAAAATAGAGTTTATACTTGCGAAAATGAATTCTGACCTGCATATTTGCACTCCCATTCAGGAACACAGCTTGGGAAACGCGGGGGATTAGCTCAGTTGGCTAGAGCGCTTGCATGGCATGCAAGAGGTCATCGGTTCGACTCCGATATTCTCCACGAAAAAAGTCTCCAATAATTTTGGAGACTTTTTTTATTTAAGGCCAAGAATGTCAGCAATTTACCTCCGGCCAACAAAAAATCGGAAGCGGCAACAGCCACTCCCGATTCCTCAACACACTCTTAAAAAATTGGCTTACTCGAAAGTCAGCGTACGCTCTATCACCGTTTCCTGGCTGGTAATCGTGAATTCTTTCTCCACTTTTTCGCCTTTACTCACGACCGAGATTTTGTAGGCACCGTTTTGCAGTCCGCTCAAATTGAACTTCATGCAGGCTTTCATCTGCTTCTTGCCGATGCTTTGGCGAGTCAGCAAGTCACCGTTGGCGTTGGTAATCAGCACGGCAGCGTAGCTTGGGGCCGTTTTCTCGACGTTGACATTCAAGCCGCCGTCGATGTTCTTGTAAATGACCGCTCCGAAGGTCGTGGGCTTTTTAGTGTAGTCGCCGGGTCCGGCGAAAGCAACCGTAGTACTGAGCGCCAAGGCGCAGATCAGGGATTTGATGGACTGTTTCATGGCTTTGTAGTTTTTGGTTTCGGCTAATACTTGTCATTATTGACTCTACAAAGGTGAGGTATTGGCAGGTACTATGTATAACAAAGTGCATGGACGGTCGAAAGATTGGGTTAACGGTGAAAGCGGGGCGGCCCGTGCCGTCAAGGGGGGCGAGGGGTTGGAGTTGGGTTAAGCTACTGCTCTAATTTTGCAAGTAGTATCAGCACGTCCCGCTCGGAGCGAAGGTTGAGGTTGTGGTTTTTGATGATTTGGCGGGCGGCTTTGGCGTCGGGGAGTTTGGAGAGCAGGTTGCGCTCGTTGAGTTTTACGGGAATGATGTTGCCATCCGGCTCCTGCAGGAAGAGGTCGTCGCTTTTGGAATACTCATAGTCGTATTTCACGTTCTCGTTGTAGCCATTCCGTTCCACTTTATCTAGTCGGGCGTTGTAGCGGCGCAGGAGTTTCGTTTTTCTGCCCGAGTAAATAGCCTCGAAGTACTGGTTTTTCAGGCGAAGAAATGTGCGATCTTTAATATTGAAGGATTCAGGATAGATGATCCTCTCACCCGAAGCCATGCTGACCACCACGTAATCTTCAAAAATATTGTAGTTTATTGAAAACTGTAACGCATTGTTTCGGTGCGTAGGGATATTTCC
>JBBSKK010000148.1:0-7305 GCA_038256395.1 Cytophagales bacterium
AGGGACGTCGTCGTTGCAGTTTCAGGTTTGGCGGAATACTACGCGGCTGAATCCCGAGCAGTGGCTGTTGCGGCGGTAAAGCCGCCCTTGTTTTTTATAAAAAGAATCTCATGGACAAAGACATTTTTAAGAAGGTCGATGACTACATCGGCGACTTACTGGGGCAAGAGGATGCAGTGCTGAAAGAAACGATTCGGTCGCTCGACCAGGCGGGAATGCCGCAAATCAGCGTGTCGGCCAATCAGGGAAAATTCCTTCAAGTGCTGCTGATTTTGGGCAATGTAAAAACTGTCCTCGAACTTGGAACGCTGGGCGGATACAGCACGATTTGGCTGGCGCGGGCCTTGCCCGAGGATGGGAAAATCATCACGTTGGAAATCGACGAACACCACGCCGAAATTGCCCGGCAGAACATCGAGAAGGCGGGTCTAACCGACAAAGTCGAAGTGCGCGTGGGGAAGGCACTGGACTTGCTTCCGCAGATGGAAGCGGATGGCGAAGGGCCGTTCGACATGATTTTTATCGATGCCGATAAGCCGCCTTACGCCGAGTACTTCCAACACGCCCTCACCCTTTCGAAGCCAGGGACGCTCATTATCTGCGATAATGTGATTCGGGAAGGGAAAGTACTGGACGCCGACAGCACCGACGAACGCGTACAGGGTGTGCAGCGTTTCAATCAACTACTGGCCGAAACGCCGCAGGTGACCGCCACGATCCTGCAAACCGTCGGGGCCAAAGATTACGACGGCATGGCGATTGCCGTCGTCAATCGAACGAACTGATATTTTCACCCTCCAACCTAGCACACCTTGTCAGTCAACAGAGCCACCGACATCAAGCGCGTTACGACGCACATCATTCAGGAAATGAAAACGCGGGGGGAGAAAATCTCCTGCCTGACCGCCTACGACTACTCGATGGGTGGCATCGTGGACGCCGCCGGGGTGGAGCTGATTCTGGTGGGCGACTCGGCCTCCAATGTCATGGCGGGCCACGAAACTACGTTACCCATTACGCTCGATCAGATGATTTACCACGCCGCCTCGGTGGTGCGGGCCGTCAGCCGGGCGTTGGTGGTGGTGGATTTGCCCTTTGGCTCGTACCAGGGAAATTCGGAAGAAGCCCTGCGGTCGGCCATCCGAATTATGAAGGAATCCGGCGCCCACGCCGTGAAGTTGGAAGGCGGTCTGGAAGTGAAGGAATCCATCACGCGCATCCTGAGCGCGGGCGTCCCGGTGATGGGGCATCTGGGCCTGACGCCGCAATCCATTTATAAATTTGGCACCTACACGGTGCGGGCTAAGGAAGAGGAGGAAGCCCAACAGCTGCTGGCCGACGCCAAACTGCTGGACGAAATCGGCTGCTTTGCCGTGGTGCTGGAAAAAATCCCGTCGGCCCTGACCAAGCAAGCCTCCGAAAGCATCACCATCCCCACAATCGGCATCGGGGCCGGCCCTCACGCCGACGGGCAGATTCTGGTATTGCACGATATGCTGGGCATTAATAAAGAGTTTAAGCCGCGCTTTTTGCGGCGTTACGCGGATTTGGATTCGATTATGCACGATGCTATTGCGCAGTATGTTAGCGATATAAAAAGCAGGTCATTCCCCAGTGAAGGCGAATCATACTGATTCGTTGTTGATTTTATGATTTGTGATTTCCTTTGAGCGTTCGGTCAATTGAATCAATTTATTGAGATGGATTATTAGACATAAGGTATACTTATATAACATGCTAACCACCCGTTATTCTAGCCTATTGCTACTGGTACTATTCACCTCAAGTTGTCATTTGGATGGTTATCATTCAATGGGTCAATTTCCGGATCGTCTTACAGCTGAACAGAAAATGTTGAAACATCTGCTCAGTGAATATGATGAACTTGGCAGCGGGGACTATAAGCTAATTTATCGGTTTCCTGAAAAGCAGGCAGAGTTAAAGCGTGCGATCTGGTACGATAAAGAGTTAGGTCGCTTAGGCGTTGAGAATGATATTCACAGCGGGCCTTGTTGCGTCTGGGTGAATGTCGATCGAGCCGTTTTAATGGACTTAGTAACCGAAAAGAAAGGTATTCTAAATGCTGATTCATTAAGTGATCGTATTTATCCAGATTTAAGCCCTTGTCGCTATTGATTTTTGTACACATCTCAGAAGTCATTCACCGTGGGCTGTGTCTCCACAGCCTTTTACTGTCGCTGGTGCTGTGGAGACACAGCCCACAGATTTAGTGAATTTCCTCTATATCCATTCGAGTGTCCGGCAAACAGATCAATTACTAAATATAAAACCACTTACACGAAAAATATCATGAAGACACTTGTCGGAATTATAGCTATTCTTCTGCTCTTTGGAGGCTACACTAAAGCTCAATCTTCGTCCACAGCTAGGGTTAATTTTCTGAGTACAATGCATGATGTGAACGTGGTGCTAAGAACAAATTTAGAACAAAACAAGCCAATACGTATTAAGTTTCGCACTTGGGTTACTATGCACCCGGTTAATGACAGTTTAAGTTTTGTCGTGAACGATAAGCTTTACTCACTCCATTTTGAACCCAACAAACAATATTATTTCGTCTTCGAAAAAAGTCATCCTTCTGGTGTATCAGTAGTTGAGAAAACAGAACGGGAGTTTATCATTATGGCAATGCTTAATTCTGCCAAAGGGCCTGAAGAGCTTAACTAGAACGTGTTTGCTTAATTGACTTTTCACCGTGTCTGTTTCCCCATAGCCCGAAGAATAGGACTATAAAACAACTCAACAATTCCACATCAATTACACGATTACACAGTTCCACAATTCAACAAAAAAATGAAGCAATCTTTCAAAGTCATCTACGAAGACAACCACCTTATCATCGTCAACAAGGTAGCGGGCGTACTGGTGCAGGGCGACAAGACGGGCGACGTCAGTTTGCTGGAATTGGTGAAGGAATACATCAAGGAAAAGTACGACAAGCCGGGGCTAGTGTTTCTGGGTACGGTCCACCGCATCGACCGCCCCGTGAGTGGTTTGGTGGTTTTTGCCCGCACCTCCAAAGCGCTGGAACGAATGAACGAACTCTTCCGGCGGCGCGACATTCAGAAAACTTACTGGGCCATCGTGCGCCGCCGCCCGGAGCAGTCCAAAGGCAAACTCGTGCATTGGCTGTCGAAAGACACCAAGCGCAACGTCACCACGGCCTTCGACTACGAAGCTCCTGGCAGCCAGAAAGCCGAGTTGACCTACCGCGTATTGGGGGAAGTGAATAAATTTTTCCTATTGGAAGTGACGCCGATCACCGGGCGTCCGCACCAGATTCGGGTGCAGTTGGCCAGCATGGGAAGTCCCATTCGCGGCGATGTGAAGTACGGTTACGACCGCCCCAACGCCGACGGCAGCATCAACCTTCACGCGCGGCGGCTTTACTTCGAGCATCCCATCAAGAAAGAACCCATCCTCATCAAGGCAGGATTACCGCTGGATCCATTCTGGGAAGAATTCCTGCCCCTCGACACCGAAAAAATCGACGTCGAAAAGATGAAGTACCTGTACGAGTAAGGAGGAGTACATTTTTCAAAGAAAAACCGCCAGCCCCTGTCAGGCTGAGCGTACCGGGCTGGCGATCCAGTCGAAGCCCGAAGCCCGAAGCCCGCCCACTATGTGGCAAAAACTCAAACATCGCTGGAATGTGCAAAGCGGCTGGGACGTAGCCGTCATCCTGCTGGTATTTGCCTGCACGGGTTTCTCCATTCTTTATTTGAAAAAAATAATATACAGCTGGATGGGAATCACGGCTGCCTCGCCCGCGTGGCTGCGCTGGACGCTGGCGATTGCGGTGGTTTTACCCCTGTATCAGGTGGTGCTGCTGATGTGGGGCTGGGTGTGGGGAAAGTTCAGTTTCTTTTGGGCTTTCGAGAAAAAAATGATAGCCCGGCTGAGCGGGCTATTCAAAAAAAATCAGAAATCGTAAACGTTTGGACTCAGGACTCGATGTCGAGCATCATGCGCTGGGCCATGGTACCGACCATGTTGACCACGCCTTGCAAGGCACCGAACACCAGGCATAGCGGCAGTATGACCGGCAGGAAGATAATCCACTGCATGGCCATTCCGTAGTTGAACTTTTTAAAAGTGGGTCGTTTCATCGTCTGAGGGATCTAGGGGTTACACATTTTACAGTGAAACATTCAGTTTTAGTGTGCCTAACAATAGCCGTGCCAAAAATCGCTCGACTTTCCAAGTTTCCTTAAAAATAATATTCAGTTAATCATATAACAACGGAGCAAGAAAGAAGTTTCCGTTTTCTACTGAAAAATTTCGCCGGAATTTTTAAAAATAAAAGCGTTAATTTGTTGAAGTGGGTTCCAGGCACGGCATCAGGCTTTTTACTGCCGGACAAAGCCCGAAAAGGAATTGATAACCTACCTTTTCACCTTGCATCACCCATTGTCCATTGTCCATTGCCAACTGTCCACTAAATAAATGACCACTTCGGACATCATCCACTTGCTCCCGGACTCCATCGCCAACCAGATTGCGGCGGGTGAAGTGGTGCAGCGTCCCGCGTCAGTGGTGAAGGAGTTGCTCGAAAATTCCATCGACGCCCACGCCCACAGCGTGCAGGTGATTATCCGCGACGCGGGCAAAACGCTCATTCAGATCATCGACGACGGTGCGGGTATGTCTGAAACCGACGCCAGGATGTCGTTTGAGCGGCACGCCACTTCCAAAATCCGCAACTCCGACGACCTTTTCAAAATCAGGACAATGGGGTTCCGGGGCGAGGCGCTGGCCTCCATCGCCGCCGTGGCGCAGGTGGAGGTGCGCACCCGCCGCGCCGCCGACGAGATCGGCACCATGATCCGCATCGAAGGTTCGGAGGTAAAGACGCAGGAGTCGGTGGCGACGTTGACGGGGACGAATCTTTTGGTCAAAAACCTTTTTTTTAACGTTCCTGCCCGGCGCAATTTCCTGAAATCCAACTCCGTAGAAATGCGGCACGTGCTGGACGAGTTCCAACGCGTGGCTCTGGCGCACCCCGAGGTGGGTTTTTCACTCTACCACAACGACGTGGAGGTCTTCAACCTCTACGCCGGAAAGCTGGTGCGGCGGATTACGGATATGTTTGGCAAAAGCTACCGCGAACAGTTGGTTTTTTGCCAGGAAGATACGACCTACATCAGCGTACGGGGCTACATCGGCAAGCCGGAGTTTGCCCGGAAGACGCGCGGCGAGCAGTATTTCTTCGTCAACGAGCGGTACATCAAGCATAGCTACCTGCACCACGCCATTATCAGCGCCTACGAAGGTACTTTGCCGGAGGGAAGCCACCCGTTCTACGTGCTGTTCATCGAGATCGACCCTTCGCACGTGGACATCAACATCCACCCGACCAAGACCGAGATTAAGTTCGACGACGAGCGCTCAGTGTACGCCATCATCCTGGCCGCCGTGCGCAAGGCCGTGGGTGTGTATAATCTCGCGCCGCCGATTGATTTTGACGATAACGTCAACTTCATGTCGCAACACGCGCAGCCCAGGGAAGCGCCGACGCCCCGCGCGGTGCAGCCCGACTGGGCCGCGACGCCCAAAGAGGGCAACGGCACCAAGCGGCAGCAGGGCAACCTGACCAACTGGAACAAACTGTTCGAGGGCCTGAAAAGCCCGGACGAAACGGCGCGGCAGCAGGCGGCGCTGGAACTCGACCAGGCCGTGGCGGCGCGGCCCGCTTTTCCGTCGCAGTCAGTGACGATGGCCAGCAAGATCAACCGCCTGGCCGACGAGACGATCTCGGCCCCCGATGCCGACGCGCTGCTGTTTCAGTTGCACAACCGCTACATTTTGTCGCAGGTGAAGGAAGGCGTGATGTTGGTGGACCAGAAGGCGGCCTACGAGCGGATTCTGTACGAGCGCTACCGTCAGATGCTCGCCAAGCGCAACGGCTCCTGCCAGCAGTTGCTCTTTCCGCAGACCGTCCGGCTGACGCCCGCCGACATGCAGCTCGTCCGCGAGACGACCGACCAAATTCGCGGCCTGGGTTTCGAGTTCGACGAGCTGGGGCCGCACGAAATCTTAGTGCGGGGCGTCCCGGCGGATTTGCCCAACGAGAGCGAGCAGGATTTGTTCGAGGAATTGGTCGAGCAGTTAAAGCAAAGCTATTCCGACCTGAAACTCAACAAACCCGATAGCCTGGCGCGTGCCCTGGCCCGGCGGTTTTCGTCACGCTACGCCACCAGGCTGTCGTCGCTGGAAATCCAGACACTGCTGAGCCAACTATTTGCGTCCTCCGATCCCAATCGCACCCCCAGCGGCGAACCCGTGGCGGTGATGCTGACGATGGAGAAGTTGGGGGCGATATTTAAATAATTCTTGAGCGAAACGAAAAGGGCATTCGAGCCGTTGAAACTTCTACTTTACTGAGATTCTGCTTATTTATTAGCGTTTTGCCCCAACGGGCGAGCCGCCCGTACCACATTTTGAATGTTCCAGCTTACCCCGATTGTCCGTAATTTGTTGATTCTGAACATTGTGTTCTTTATCGTGGACGCCTACATTGTGCCGCTGACGCCGATTTTCGCGCTACGATCGTTCCTCTCGCCGGCCTTTTTGCCGTTCCAGTTTATCACCTATATGTTTCTGCACGCCAACATCGGGCATATTTTTAGTAATATGTTTGGCCTGATTATTTTCGGGCCGATGCTGGAGAGGGTTTGGGGACCGAAGCGGTTCCTGATTTTCTACTTTGTGACGGGTATCGGCGCGGGACTGCTTTTCGCGGCCATTGATTTTTATACGACTTCCCAGCTTCAGCAGGCAGCTAGTGTGTATCTGGAGTACCCCACGCCCGATGGACTGGTGGATTTCATGAGTCAGCATGCCGGACAACTGTATCAGGCGAATTTGGATTTTATAAATAAATTTGAAGAACTTCCCCGCGATCCGCGCATCATCCAGGATAGTATTGACTTTGTAAAAGGATTTTTGCAGCAGCAGGTTAACATTCCCATGGTGGGGGCATCGGGAGCGATTTTTGGAATCTTGATGGCTTTCGGGTTGCTATTCCCTAATACCGAACTTTTTCTGTTATTTATTCCATTTCCGATTAAAGCGAAGTATTTTGTGGCCTTTTACGGAATGTATGAACTGTACTCGGGCATCCAGAACGCCCAAACCGACAACGTGGCCCACTTTGCCCACCTCGGCGGAATGCTGTTTGCCTTTATCATGTTGAAAGTGTGGGGGTCGGAAAAGAATAAATTTTATTAAGGGATTTTGGACGTTGGACATTGGACGCTGGATTTTGAAAATGTCTAAAGTCCA
>JBBSKK010000149.1:0-7295 GCA_038256395.1 Cytophagales bacterium
AAGCAGGGCCGAAAGTCCCGTTGCGCTGGTCTGGCCCGTCGAGCTGATCAGGTAGTCCGTGTATAAGTCGAGGTCTGTTTTCATCAACCAAATTTAATTCGCTTATTTTGATTCATACAACAGTAGTGCGTAACATCAATTCTAATTTCTCATTGTTCAGTTTTAGTTCTTAAAATTTAGATTCGTATTTGGAATTTTCTTTTTTGAATCAGATACAAACTATCATACCTGAATCACCCCCACGTTGAACGCCTTCGTTATCGGGGCCTGATTCGCCGCTTCGATGCCCAGCGAAATAATGCGCCGCGTTTCGCGCGGGTCGATGATGCCGTCCACCCAGAGACGGGCGGCGGCGTAGTAGGGCGAAAGCTGCGCGTCGTAGCGGTCGGTGATTTCTTTCAGCAGGTCGGCTTCGGCTTCTTCTCTGAGTTCCCTGCCCTTGGATTTGAGCGAGGCAGACTCGATTTGGACGAGGGTTTTGGCGGCGGCTCCGCTCATCACGGCCATCTGGGCGGTGGGCCAGGCGTAAATCAGGCGCGGGTCGTAAGCCTTGCCGCACATGGCGTAGTTACCCGCGCCGTAGGAGTTGCCCACAATGAACGTAAACTTCGGCACCACCGAATTAGCCACGGCGTTGACCATCTTGGCCCCGTCCTTGATGATGCCCCCCTGCTCGGCCCGGCTGCCCACCATAAAGCCCGTCACGTCGTGGAAAAACAGCAGCGGGATTTTCTTCTGGTTGCAGTTCATGATGAAGCGGGCGGCCTTATCGGCGGCTTCGCCGTAAATGACGCCGCCCATCTGCATTTCGCCTTTGCCCGACTTGACGACCGTGCGCTGGTTGGCCACGATGCCCACGGCCCAGCCGTCCACGCGGGCGGTGGCGCAGAGGATCGTTTTGCCGTAGTCGGGCTTGTATTCGTCCAGGTCGTAAGCATCCACGAGGCATTCCAACAAATGCCAATCACTGGAAGACGCCAGGGCGCGACTCGGCGACGTGTCGGCCATCAGTCGGCTGTTCATCGAGTTCCAGCAGCATTTGTATGAAGAGAAGGCGGCTTGATTCTGGGGTGGGGAATAGGGTATTGAAAAAAGCCGCTAAATCGCACGATTTAGCGGCTTTTTTGTTTTGGACAAGTAAGATTTCCCCAAGCATTCCGACTTTATATGAAATTCGCCACCAAAGCTATTCACGCGGGCGTCGAACCCGACCCGACCACCGGGGCCATCATGACGCCCATTTACCAGACCTCCACCTACGTGCAGGAAAGCCCCGGCAAGCACAAGGGCTACGAGTACTCGCGCACCCACAATCCTACCCGCACGGCTTTGCAAAACGCTTTGGCCGCGCTGGAAAACGGGGAACACGGCATTTGCTACGCTTCGGGCCTGGCCGCGACCGATGCTGTTTTGAAGCTGTTTCGTCCCGGCGACGAGATCATCTCGACCAACGATTTGTACGGCGGCACTTACCGGATCATGAAAAAGGTTTTCGAGCCGTTTGGCCTGAAATTCCAATTCGTGGACATGACCGACGCCGCCAACGTCCGCGACGCGATTACGGCGAACACCAAAATGATCTGGATCGAGACGCCGACCAATCCGTTGCTGAAAATCATCGACATCGAGGCGGTGGTCAAAATAGCCCGCGAAAAAGGCATCATGACCGTGGTGGACAATACCTTCGCCACGCCATACCTGCAAAACCCACTGGATATGGGAGCCGATGTCGTGATGCACTCCGTGACCAAGTACCTGGGCGGGCATTCCGATACGGTGATGGGAGCCTTGGTGCTGAACGATGATGAACTAGCCACAAAGTTGGCCTTCATCCAAAACGCCAGCGGGGCCGTGCCGGGGCCGCAAGATTGCTTCCTGGTACTGCGCGGCCTGAAAACCCTGCACATCCGAATGCAGCGACACTGCGAAAATGCGGCGAAAATTGCCCAGTGGCTGGAAGACCACCCGAAAGTCGGTAAGGTGTATTATCCCGGCCTGCCCAGCCACGCCACGCACGACCTCGCCAGCCGCCAAATGCGCGACTACGGCGGCATGGTTTCTTTTGAACTCAAAGGCGACGACTACGCCGAAGCCATAAAAGTGATGGAGAGCCTGCAAGTTTTCTCACTCGGCGAATCGCTGGGCGGCGTCGAGTCGCTCTGCACCCACCCCGCCAGCATGACCCACGCCAGCATTCCCAAAGAAGAACGCCTGAAAGCCGGGTTGAAGGATACGCTGATTCGGTTGAGCGTAGGCATTGAGGACTCAGACGATTTAATTGAAGATATGAATCAGGCCATAGCAGCTATCTGAACCGCATCGACGGTCAGGAACAAAGATACTTAGACGAAAAAACAGTTACTTTGTGCCTTTGCCCCTTCGCCCCTTTGTGCCTAACCACCCACTCAGCTTTATACTACCATGCTACCCATCCGCCGCCCGCGCCGCAACCGCCGCACCGCCGCTATCCGCGAAATGACGCAGGAAACGACACTCTCGCTGTCAAGCCTGATTTTTCCCATGTTCGTGCTGGAAGGTTCGGGCGTGAAAAGCGAAGTGAAGTCCATGCCCGGTATTTATCGGTTTTCGCTGGACACTTTGCTGGAAGAAATCCGGGAAGTGACGGATTTAGGCATTCAGGCCATTTGCCTTTTCCCCAATTATCCCGAAGAAAAAAAGGATAAGCGTGCTACCGAATCCTACCGCGAAGGCACACTCTACCTGAACGCCCTGAAAGAAATTAAGGACAAATTCCCCGACCTGACGCTGATGACCGACATCGCGATGGATCCGTACAGCAGCGACGGCCACGACGGTTACGTGGAAAACGGCGAAATTGTGAACGACATTTCGGTGGAGATTTTGGGCAAAATGGCCCTGGCGCAGGCCCAAGCGGGTGCCGATATTCTCGGCCCCAGCGACATGATGGACGGGCGCGTCGGCCACATACGCGGCTTATTGGACGCTGAAGGCTATACGAACGTCAGCATTATGTCCTACACCGCCAAATACGCCAGTGCTTTTTACGGCCCCTTTCGCGACGCGCTGGACTCGGCCCCGCGCTTTGGGGATAAGAAAACCTACCAGATGAGTCCGGCCAACGCGCGGGAAGCGTTGGTAGAGGCGCAGCTCGACTTCGATGAAGGTGCGGATTTGCTGATGGTGAAGCCCGCTCTTCCGTATCTGGACATCATCAAAATGCTGCACGACAATTTCGACATTCCCATCGCGGCCTACAACGTGTCGGGCGAATACGCCATGATCAAAGCCGCCTCCCAAAACGGCTGGATCGACGGCGAGCGCGCCATGCTCGAAAGCCTGATGAGCATCCGCCGCGCCGGCGCCAGGGCGATCCTGACCTATTTTGCCAAAGAGTTCGCCCTAGCGCAGAATGGATAAACAAAAAGAGCGGGTCGACGACCCGCTCTTTTTTTATTTCTTCCGATCCAAAACCACCAGCCCGATGCCCGCGATGAGGACAATGGCCCCGGCGTAGGTGGGCCAGCCGACTGATTTTTCCTTGTCGGCGTTGATTTCTATGGGGCCGATATCCACTACTTTTTCTTTTTGGGTGTAGTTGAATCCGTTAAAAATCAGCATACCGATGCCAATGATAGCGAGGATTATTCCGAGTACCTTCATACTGAGTGATTAGGTTAAGTTGAACTAAAAGTGGTGCCAAAAGTAGTCCTATTTTTATAAAAAACTTCATTTTAAAATAAATAGGCCACTTCGACAATTTATTGAACAGAGCAAAAATCTAACCACGATTGCTGATCGCTTTCAAGAAAATAAAGTAAAGCGTACTTTTGTGAAATCACTTCGCCTGCCCCCTATCCATGAACACCACGCTCCTGCTCAATACCCAACTCGTCAACGAAGGTAGCATCCGCAATGCCGACGTATTCATTGAAAACGGTCGCATCGCCCGCATTGGTGGCGATTTGCAGCACCTGGCGGCAGCGCGTGTGATCGACGCGGCGGGCCAACACCTGTTGCCCGGCCTGATCGACGACCAGGTGCATTTTCGCGAGCCGGGCCTGACGCACAAGGCCACCATCGCCACCGAAGCCCGCGCGGCCGTGGCGGGCGGCACGACGACGTTCATGGAAATGCCCAACACCGTCCCCAACGCCCTCACCCAGCAGCTACTCGAAGACAAATATCAGATAGCAGCCGAAACTTCGCTGGCCAATTACTCCTTTTACATGGGCGCGTCGAACGACAATTATGACGCCGTGATGCGCACCGATCCGCAGCGGGTGTGCGGCATCAAGATTTTCATGGGTTCGTCCACGGGTAATATGCTGGTGGACGCGCCGCAGGTGCTGGAAAAACTATTCTCCGACGCGCCCTGCCTGATCGCCACGCACTGCGAAGACGAACCCACCGTGCGGCAGCGGATGGAATTTTTCCGCGAAAAGTACGGAGACGACGTTCCCTACGATATCCACGCCATCGTCCGCAACGAGGACGCTTGCCTGAAATCGTCGGGCTTTGCGGTGGAATTAGCCACTAAAAAAGGCACCCGGCTGCACATCCTGCACATTTCTACCGGCGAAGAAACGGGCCTGTTCGACATCGGACACCGCGTGGAAGGAAGAATTATGCTCGCTGACGGAACCCCCAAACTCATCACCGCCGAAGCCTGCGTACATCACCTCTGGTTCGACGCCGAGGATTACCGCCGCTGGGGGACGAAGATCAAATGCAACCCGGCCATCAAAGCCGAACCGAACAAGCAGCAAATCCTCAAGGCCCTGCTCGACGACCGCATCGACGTCGTCGCCACCGACCACGCCCCGCACACCGCCGCCGAAAAAGCACAACCTTACTGGCAGGCCCCGGCGGGTCTGCCGCTGGTACAGCATTCGCTGAATGTAATGCTGGAATTGGCGCATCAGGGCAAAATTTCGCTGGAAAGGGTGGTCGAAAAAACCAGCCATGCCGTGGCCGACTGTTTTCAAATTAAGGAGCGGGGCTATATCCGCGAAGGCTACTACGCCGACCTGGTGCTGGTGGATTTGAACCTAACGACGAGTGTCGAACCCGACACCATTTACGCCAAATGCGGCTGGTCACCCTTCGAAGGAACTACGTTTCACTCGTGCGTCACGCACACCTTTGTGTCGGGGCATTTGGCCTACGCCCAGGGCGTTTTCGATGAAGCGGTCAAGGGACAGCGGCTGCTGTTTTCGCGGTAAGGCGTAGCAAGTCGTTTTCTGTTCATCGTCATTTTTGGGTAGTTCATCTATCCAAACCCCCGCCTTGGTCGAAATTTGTTGTCGGCTGCAACCTTTTTGCCGAACTTTCCATCCATTAATTCATAGGGCAAGAAAAAATATTTTATCAAACCAGGTACTATGTATTGCATGATACCTAAATAAATGCCTATATTTGCCTCATCATTAAAAACTACTTCCCTTCAACGCTCTAAACCAAAACCGCCATGAAAGCCCTTAAACTATTGATCGTTTTGCTCTTGGTAAGCTGGCAGGCCAACGCCACCGGATTTTCGCACAATATGCTGGTGGCCCATAAAATGCTCAATGCCAAGCAAAAAAGCATTTGCGTTAAAAACCAAAATACCAACTCACCTTTACAATTCGCCACCAGACCGACAGCAGTAAAAACCGCCACCCACCCGGCCACCGAATCGTCCGACGAAGAAACCACGCTGAAGCCCGAAGTGATGGCCGTGTCGCTTTCGCAGCACATCGCCCGTTGGGTGGTGCGCATCGTTACGGTCAGCGGTGAAGTACTGGCTGAAACCCTCGTTTCCGTGTTCTCGGCTAGTGCCGAAAGCGCCCTGCCCGCCAACGCCAGCTTTATTTCTTTGACCGAGAACGTCCTTTCCTACTTGCTCGTACCGCTACGGTCGTTGACCTAGCAGCAGCCCAGCCCACTCACTTCCAACGCTGGCAGCCACCAAATGGCTACCAGCGTTTTTTTACGCCTAAAATTTACCCTGTGGCGTTGTGCCTTCCTTAACAAAACGCATCCTCGATGTGCCGAATATCCAGATTCCCGTTCGGCAGAATCAGGATGGAAACGATGTCGAAGCGGACGTCGAACATCCAGTCGTGGTCGAAGATGTAGTTTTCGGCGGCTTTCATGATCAGGCGCGACTTGGCGTAGTTCACGAACTCCTCGGGCATCCCGAAACCCGTACCGCTGCGGGTTTTTACCTCGGCGAAAACCAAGAGCTTGCCTTGTTTGGCGATGAGGTCGATTTCGGCGTGGTGGTGGCGGTAGTTCTTCACCACGATCTCGTAGCCCTTGCCTTGCAGGTACTCCGCCGCCTTGGCTTCGCCCCAGTGTCCGGTATCGTTATGTGCTGCCATCTGAACATTTTTGTTCCAAAGTACTGTTATTGTGGACGGAAACAAAGCCGGATTTTCTGGCTTAGTTTTTTTGGCAAAAATTACTGCATGAATTTTAATATCAATAAAGGGACGCAATTTCGAAATCTTGGCCTCATCGACTACCAGCAAGCCTGGGATCTACAGGAGAAACTTTTTGCCGAAGTGGTTGCTGTCAAAATTGCCAACCGGGGCGTGGCTCCCGAAAATCAAACGCCCACGCCCAACCACCTGCTTTTCTGTGAACACCCGCACGTATATACCCTCGGCAAGAGTGGCAGGCTGGAAAACTTGTTGCTGAATGAAGTAGGATTAAGTGAAGTGCAGGCCAAATTTTACAAAATAAATCGCGGCGGCGACATCACCTACCACGGCCCCGGCCAGTTGGTCGGCTACCCGATTTTGGATTTGGATAATTTCTTCACCGACATCCACCGCTATATGCGGACGCTCGAAGAAGCCATTATCCGCACCCTGGCCTATTATGGCCTGGATGCCGGACGCATCGAGGGCCTCACGGGCGTCTGGCTCGACCACGAAACCCAGCGGCGCTCCGCCCGGCGGAGCGCCGCCCGGCAAAACCCGCGCAAAATCTGTGCCTTGGGCGTCAAAGCCAGCCGCTGGGTGACGATGCACGGCTTCGCGCTGAACGTCAACACTGATCTTGATTATTTCAATCACATCGTCCCCTGCGGCATCGACGACAAAGCCGTTACCTCCATGCAGCGGGAGTTGGGAGAAGTAGTTGATTTAAAAATAGTTGAGGAAAAGTTAAAATGGCATTTGGCAGAATCGTTTGGACTGGAATTCATTTTAGGGTGATTCTTGTTCTTCCGCATCCGGGGGCTGAAGCCACCGGCAATTGATTTAGCCCTAGTAATCCTGTCATTCTGAGCGTACGGGCGTGGCGCCCCGTGGCGCCGCCCGGCGGTC
>JBBSKK010000150.1:0-7267 GCA_038256395.1 Cytophagales bacterium
AAATTTCAACAATTCAACAATTAAACAAAAACCATGAAAACAACCATCTTTTCCATTCTATTCGCCTTTTCTATGACCCTGGGTTTTTCTCAGACGAACGATAAGGAAGTGAAGATTAAAACGTCCGCGATTTGCGAAATGTGCAAGGAGCGCTTGGACCGTAACTTGGGTTTGTCGAAGGGCGTGAAATACGCTAACCTTGACTTGAAAGACAAGGTGATGACCGTGAAGTACAACCCGAAAAAGACCGACGTAGCTTCCATTAAGGAAACCATCGTGAACACGGGTTACGATGCGGGCGACGTGGTGGCCGACCAAAAGGCGCACGACAAACTACCCAAATGCTGTCAGAAGTCGGCGGCGGCTCATAGCGATATGAAACATTAAGCGAATTGGAGAAAGTTATAGTAACGGGCGGGCGCAAGTCTGCCCGTTTGCTTTTGGGACTGGCGTACTTTTTTTAGGATGAGGGCTTTTACAGTAAAATAAGACCACAACTATGAAAGCAGCGATCATCGAGCATTACGGTTCGCCCGACGAATTTAAAATAAAAGACCTTCCTACGCCCGAGATTGATAAGGGCGAAATCCTGATTCGCAACCGCGCCTCGTCGGTCAATCCTATCGACTCCATCGTGCGGAAGGGAACAGTAAAACTGGTCAGCGGGCTGATTGGCGACCAGCTTTTGGGCAGCGATTTTAGCGGTACCGTCATTGCCACCAAGAGTAAAAAATTCAAAGTCGGCGACGAGGTTTTTGGCCTGAACAGCGCCATCAAGGGCGGCTCCTATGCCGAGGAGATTGTGGCCGACGCGGAACACGCGGCGCTCAAACCCTCGGGACTGAGCTTCACTGAAGCGGCTACGCTGCCTTTGGTGGGGCTTACCGCCTGGCAGGGCATGGTGGACGACGGCAAGCTGAAAGCGGGCGACCGCGTGCTAATCACGGGTTGCACGGGCGGCGTGGGTTTTGTGGCCGTACAAATTGCCAAAGCCCTTGGTGCGCACGTCACGGGTACCTGTAGCGCTAAACACATGGAGTTTGCCAGGTCGCTGGGAACCGACGAGGTCATCGCCTACGATCAGACTGAGGTTCCGAAAAACCAGAAATTCGACCTGATTTTCGACGCCAGCGGTCATTATACCATCAGCGACATGAAGCAAAACCTGACCGACGACGCCATGTTCGTGACCACGAAGGCCGGGGCGGATAGTTTGAAAGGTGCTTTTGACGCCGCTACCGATATGATTTTTCAAAAGCGCATGAAAATTGTGAAAATGGATATGGACGACGACGACCTGGAAAAACTGGCCGAACTGGTGAATGAGGGAAAACTCAAACCGCATATCGCCAAGACGTTTCCGCTGGCGCAAATCGCGGCGGCGCACCGGATGCTGGAAGACGAAAGTTTCGAAGGAAAAATCGCGATTGAAATAGGCAGTTGAAGCTATTTAATCAACCGTCACAAGTAAAGTGCATCTGAGAAACAGTTATCTGCCCAGCGAAATGGTCAAGTTGTCCATTTCGCGGGCGATGGTGTCGGGATCGACGCCGGCTTTGATTTTAACGTAAGCGTGCTGCTTGCCCGCTGCTTTTTCTCCTGGCTTCCATACGTTGCTCCCGTCGGCGGCCACGCTCACAAAGCCGTCGCGGACGAAGTCGAAGTATTCGGATGAAGCGTTTTCGTCCAGCAGTAGCACGGCCACCTGGTCCCAGGCCGGACGGCCCGCGAAGTTGTTGTAAAGTTGGTAGGCGCGGTACACCGGATTAGCTTTCGGCAGCTTGCTTTTCAGGTACGCGCCGCCCGTCAGGATTTTGTTCCCCACTTCCCAGCCGCAGAAAACCACTTCCTGCGTCCAATTTTCGAGACAATAGACGGTAGACGCCGGATCGGGGCGGTAGAAATTTGCTTCCTTACCTTCGGGGTATTGGCCGCCCATGCAGAGCCATTTCTTTACCTTTTTTTGTACAAGTTCTTGCCCGCTCAGCGGGGAAATTTGGTCGCCGGGTGATCGTAGCAAATTCATCAGACTGGTCAGATGGCCAATAGTGACGATGACTACGGAATGGTCGGGGCTTTCGGCCAACAGCTTACGGTATAGCTGGGCCGATTCGGTAGTTTGTTCAAGTTGGGTCAAGTCATGCGGAAATTCCTCCGCGACCCGCTGGGTGTATTTGGAAAAATGACGGAGTTTTTCCTGTTTTTTTAAAAAACCAATGGGCAGATCCGGCTGGCCGTAGAAAGTGTCGATGGCATCGGTACAGGAAAAAGACGCGCTGTCGTCGCTGGTGACTACCACACCCAGCATATTTGCCACACCTTGCCGCTGGTAGGCGTGAAGCATGGCCAGGGCCTGCACGTCGTCCACGTCGGAGTCGATGTCGGCGTCGAGGATGACGCGGGTTTGGGCGGAACTTGGCAGCGAGAGGAGGAGCGCGAAGCCCAGCGTAAAGTACTTCATCCTGTCCTTATTTTGCACTTTTTGACCGCTCGATATAATAATCATCCAACTCCTTAGAATCCTTGTACTTCACGCGCAGGGCTTTCAGGCTTTTGTGCAGTTTGGCCCGCACGTCGGCGTAGACCGGGTCATCATAGACGTTTTTCATTTCCTGCGGGTCTTTCTGGCGGTCGTAGAGTTCCCACTCGTCGATGTCGTAGTAGAAGTGGATGAGTTTGTAGCGTTCCGTCACGATAGCATAGTGCCGCTTCACCGCGTGTTCGGCGGGGTACTCGTAGTAATGGTAGTAGGCGGCGTCGCGGAAGTTGGCGGTTTTGCCCCGAAAAAGGGGAATCAGGCTTTCACCCTGCATATCGGCGGGTACTTTCACGCCCGCCGCACTAAGGAAAGTAGGGGCAAAGTCGAGGTTTTGCACCATTTGGCTATTGACGCTACCGGGTTCGATAACGCCCGGCCACTTGATGAGTAAAGGCGTGCGGAAGGATTCTTCGTACACAAATCGCTTGTCGAACCAGCCGTGTTCACCCAAATAAAAGCCCTGGTCGGAAGTGTACACGACGATGGTGTTCTTGTCAAGGCCGCTCTCTTTCAGATAATCCAGCACCTGCCCGACACCCTCGTCCACGGACGCGATGGTACCCAGATAATCCTGCATGTAACGCTGGTAACGCCAGCGCATGAGCGCCTTGTCCGACATTTTGGGATAGTCTTTCTCGAAATCCTTGCTGATGGGTTCGTAATACTTGTCCCACTCAGCGCGTTGCCGCTCGTCCATCCGGCCCATGTAGTTTGCGAAGCCAAAGGGCTTTCCCATCGGCGTTTTGTCCAACCCTACCGCCTGCACCGTTTCGGGGTAAAGCTTGGAATCGTACGACCAAAACATGTGCTTCATGATGTTCATCTCGGCAGTTTTGGCGGCGGTACCCCGGCCCGCGTAGTCGTCGAACAGCGTTTCGGGTTCGGGAAACGTGCGGGAGGTGTACTCGGGCAAGTGGCGCAGCGCGGGCATCCAGGCGCGGTGCGGGGCCTTGTGCAGGTACATCATCAAAAACGGCTTGCTGGCGTCTCTTTCGGTTTTTAACCAATTCAGCGTCATGTCCGTGATCAGGTCGGTTACGTAGCCTTTGAGGTTGACCTTTCCTTCTTTTTTGGTGATGAAATCCGGGTTGTAGTACTCACCCTGCCCCGGCAAAATTTTGAATTCGTCAAATCCCTTGGGATTGTTGCCAAAGTGCAGTTTGCCAAACATGGCTGTTTGGTAGCCCGCCTTTTTGAGCAACTGCGGGAAAGTCATCTGGGTGGTATCGAAAGGCGAAAGATTGTCAATTTTGCCGTTCAGGTGACTGTGCTTGCCCGTCAGAATTACAGCGCGGGAAGGCGCACAAATGGAGTTGGTGACGCTGGCGTTGGTGAATTTCATGCCCTCGTAGGCAATGCGGTCAATGTTGGGCGTTTGAATCAGCGTGTCGTTGTACGCGCTAATGGCCTGGTAGCCGTGGTCGTCCGCCATGATGAAGAGAATATTGGGTCGGTCGGCGCGATCTTCGACGGACCGTTGCTTTTGCGTTCCCGACTGGCTCCCACCCGTACGGCCACAAGCGATCATCAGGAGTACCAAAAGGCAGGGAAATGCCAGCAGCATTAGGGCTTTCTTTGTCATAATTCCAACTTAGCGAGCGGTGTTTTTGAATACTTTAATCCTCTCCATTAGCAGTTCCGGCTCGTTGGTGGTGATGTAGTCGAAGCCCTGCGCAAGCAGCCGATCCATGTCGGCGACCTCGTTGACCGTCCAGGCGTTCAGCGCGATGCCATTCGTCTTGGCCTGTGCTACCCATTCGGGATGTTTCTGGAAAACCGAAAAGTGGTAGTCAAGGCCCTGAATGCCGTCCGCGCGGAGTGCTTCGGGCGATTTGTCGCCGTTCAAATACTGGGCGGGTACTTCCGGAACCAGGGAATGGATATGTCGGATCATCTCATAATCAAAGGTGATGTAAACCACCTTGTCTTGCGCCCCCAACGCCTGTATCAACTTAACTGCCCGCCCGGCGATGTCTTTGCCCCGTTCCTTGCCAACGGTCGAAGGCTTGATCTCGCAAACCTACCGGGTGGTTTTGTTGTCGCGCATCCGGGCCAGAATGTACTCGCGCTGGGTCGGTAGTTCCTCGCCGTTCGAGAGCTTGAAAGCCAGCAGATCGGCGTAGTTGGTTTGCTCGATGGGCAGGTCGTGGTAGCGCGGATCGTGGTTGATAATGAGCGAATCGTCGGCGGTCATCCGCACATCGAATTCGGATCCGGTGCAGCCCAGGGCAATCGCCTGCCGCAGCGACGCGATGGAGTTTTCCGGCAGCGCGTTTTTTTTCCACGCGCCCCGGTGGGCTACTACCACGTTTTCGGCAAAACGGGAATCATGGCGAGAAATTACGCAGGAAGTTGAAACCATCATAAGGAAGAAGAAAATGAGCCAGTGCCTGGGTTGCGTACGAAAATTCATCCGGGAATTCTTTAATTTGTCGTTTCTGCAAAGCTACCAATTCCCCGGAAACATTCATGTCCGACAACCAAGCCACGGCCGCCTACGCCCAAAAGCAAGACCATTCCGATCCGCACGGCGAAGTAGTCGAAGTCGTTACCAAGTTGGAGATTTACGCAGCAAAAAAAGTGATTGTCTATTTTTTTATTCTGTTGGCGATGGTCTCGGTTGATTTCTTTAGATTTGGTTTTTCCAAAGGTACTTCAGACAATGCCACGGGAGCTTGCACGAGAAATGATTTTGAAACTTGATGAACTTTGAAATCACCCGAGAAAGTGGCCAAAAAAATAGGTCTCAAAGACGCGATTTCCATCGGTATCGGCGGCATGGTCGGCGGGGGAATATTTGCGGTGCTGGGCCTGGCGGCTTCTTTGGCCAGAGGCGGCACACCGGTGGCCTTTCTGGTGGCCGGCATGCTGGCACTAATCACCTCGTAAAGCTACGTAAAATTATCGCTGGCTTTCCCGGACCGGGGCGGTCAAATTCATCAATCAGGGATTGGGCCGGACAATTTTCAGCGGCAGTGTTAACAACTTGCTGTGGGTTAGCTAAATCATCATGCTGGCACTCTACGCTTCGGCCTTCGGGTCTTACGCGCCCAACTTGCTGCTATTGACCGGATAGCCCTGGGACTTTCACATTTACGCCAGCGCCGTCGTTCTTCTGGCGACGGCCATCGATTATTACAGCATCGAGGTTGTCGAAAAAATCGAATCCTTCACGGTAGTTATCAAGCTAATCATCCTGCTGGGATTCGTTGGGGTGGGCTTGTACGGCTTGATCGGCAATCCCCACCTGAGCCAGCTTGCGCCTGCCCGTTGGGAGGATGCCTTCCAACTCATCACGGGCGGGATGGTGATTTTTGTGGCTTACGAAGGCTTCGAGTTGATCGCCAATGCGGCGCCCGATATTGAAAACCCTGAGCAAAACATCCCGAAGGCTTGCTACTATTCAGTCATTTTCGTAATCGTTTTGTACATCGTCATTGCGGCGGTGACGGTCGGCTCACTTCCATTTGACGAGATAGCCAAAGCCAAGGACTACGTCTTGGCGGAAGCCGCGAAGCCCATGCTCGGTCAGGCCGGATTTATGATTATCACGATCGCGGCACTACTCTCCACTTTTTCGGCCATCAACGCCTCCCTGTACGGCGGTAGCCGGGTGAGCTATGAGATTGCCGAGGACGATGAACTGCCGCACGAACTGACGAGTAAGTTTTGGGGCAAACCCATCGGCCTGATGATTACGACGGTAGCGACTCTGCTACTGGCTAATACGCTCAAACTCGAAAGTATCTCGACGGCCGGAAGTGCGGGTTTTTTGTTGATTTTTGCCGTCGTAAATTTTTCGGGATATAAACTTTCCCGCCAAATTGCCGGGAACAAGTTGATTCCACTGCTGGGGAGCGTGCTTTGCAGTGCCGCCTGGGTGGCTCTGATCGTGCAGCAGTACGGATCCAACCAACTCGGGGTCATGGTGGCGGGAGCCATTACCTTGGCTTGTTTTCTTGCCGAGTATTTTTACAAAAAGGCTCGCGGATAAGTAAAAATCTAGAACACCTCAACTCATTATGAAAGAGTTTCTGCAAAGAGAATTGGGTTTTCAAATACTGGAAGTTAAAAAGCTGAGTGGATACGACAACGTCAATTATCTGGTAAAGACTGCTAAGTACCTGCATTTAAATAAAAAGTACCTTGACGATATTCCCGATCCACACGAAAGCAAGTCATTTACAATGACGCCAACGAGTGGACTATTTTGGTAAAAGAAGGCGAAGTGTCAGGCTTGATCGATTTCGGCAATTTGGCGTATTCGCCTTTAGTAATTGAAGTGGCGATTGCCCTTACCTACGTTTGCTTCGACAAGGAGCATCCCCTGGAATGGGTGCCTGCATTTCTGAAATCTTACCAAGCTACGCTGCCGCTGGAAGAATTGGAAATCAGCATTCTCTACTATTTGATTGCCGCCCGCCTTTGCATCAGCGTGTGCAATTCGGCCCACGCCAGAGAAACTTCGCCCGATAACGCCTACCCGCCGGTAAGCAACCTGCGACAGCGTATTGAAAACAAAACCTCCTCTGTGCTTCACGAAGGACAACGCCGAGCGAGTAGTAAAAGCGGTGAAAGAGGTTTTGAGAAATAGTCCTTAAAAAACAAAAACGGAGAGATTCCCCGTCTCTTTTTGAACTAATCAACTCACTCTTTCCAAAAATGACACTACGCAAAGCGGTACTCGTCTTCACCTTAGCAATTATTTGCGGCTCCGCTTCGGAAGCC
>JBBSKK010000151.1:0-7198 GCA_038256395.1 Cytophagales bacterium
ATGGCTCCGGCCATTGCCAACGCTATTTATCACGCCACGGGCAAGCGGGTGAATCACCTGCCGATTCATTTTGATGAATTGATTTGATAGAAGCCCTTCGGCTACGCTCAGGATGACACAGGGAACGCTCAGGGAGAGAGGAGGTCCTTCGACTACGCTCAGGATGACAGATAAAGGGCGAACTTACGGGTTCGCCCTTTATTTGTTTAATGCAGGGGTCTTTTTTTGATCATGCCCCCCTTGGTATCCATGATGGAGTGTTGGAAGACGAACGCCTCGGCGTCCAGCTTGTTTACTTCGTGAATAAGCTTGGTCACTTCCAGGCGGGTTACGACGCAGAAAATCACCCGACGATCCTGATCCACGCGACCGCCCTTTCCGTAGCCGCCTTCTGATTTATACACCGTCACCCCGCGCCCCAATTTGTTGATAATCGTTTCACGAATGTCGTCAGATAGCTGCGAAATGATCGTCACGCCTATGTACTCCTCAATGCCATTGATGATGAAATCGACCGTTTTAGAAGCCGCGAAGTACGTCAGCATCGAGTACATGGCCGTTTCGATATTGATCAAAAAGCTGGCTCCGGTGAATAAAATAACGTTAAAAATTGCGATGAAGTCGCCCACCGACAGGCTGGTGCGACGGCTGACATAGATTGCCAGTACCTCCGTACCGTCGATCACCGCCCCGCCGCGAATGGAAAAACCGATGCCCGCTCCCAGAAAAAATCCGCCAAAAATAGAGATGAGCAGTTTGTCGTTGGTGACGGTGGGCAACTCGATAAAATGCACCAGCACGGCCAGTGCCAGAATGGCTATCGCACTCTTGATGGCAAACTGCATGGAAATTTGTCGGGAACCGATGATTAAAAACGGCAGATTGATTAGTACGATCAGAATCGAAAGCTCTACGCCCGACACGATTTCAGCTAATAGCGCTAGTCCCATCGCACCCCCATCCAGAAATTCGTTGGGCAGCAGAAATCCTTTCAAACCGATGCTTGCCGCTCCTACACCTAGGCTAATCAGGAGAAAATCTTTGAGAAAACGCTTGAATACCAGTTTACGGATTCGTTTTCCTTCGTTGAGAATGGCGTGGGTGGTCCGGAGCATAAAAAAGGGGACTTTAAAAATACGGGTTGAGTTTCGGCAAGATAAGAATATTGGTTGTCAAAAGTATTTCTGACCCAAACTCAACTTTGAGGTACAGACCGATGAAAAGAACCTCTATTCGGCCCATCTTTAAGACATCAAAAGCCAGTTTTTAAAAATCAACTTATTCCATGAACAATTTCAACATCAATCGCCGCCGCTTCCTACAGGGGGCATCGGCTACCCTGGCCTTTACCGCCCTCGGGGCGCAGGGCATGGACATCATCAACCCCGCCAAGCCCTACCGCGTGGGGCTAATCGGAGCGGGTTGGTACGGCACGAGCGACCTTTTTAAGCTGATTCAGGTGGCACCCGTGGAGGTGTTGGCGATTTGTGATGTGGACAAAAACCATCGGGAGGAAGCGGCGAAACTGGTGAGTCAGCGGCAAAAGTCGGGCAAGGTTCCCAAAGTCTATAACGACTACGAGAAGATGCTCAAAGAGAATGAGTTGGACATCGTCCTGATCGGGACGCCCGACCATTGGCACGCGCTGCAAATGATCGATGCCGTCAAAGCCGGGGCGCACGTGTATGTGCAAAAGCCCATCAGCGTGGACGGGATGGAAGGCGAGGCGATGGTCGCCGCCGCCCGTAAGTACAATAAGGTGGTGCAGGTAGGGACGCAGCGCAAAAGCACCCCGCACCTGATCGAGGCCAAGAAAAACATTGTGGATGCCGGACTGCTGGGTAAAATTGCCCACGTCGAGATGTGCTGCTACTTCCACATGCGGGCCAACGGCAACCCGCCCGTGGAACCCGTCCCGGCTTTTCTGGACTACGAAAAATGGACGGGTCCCGCGCCGCTGCGGCCCTACGACGGTCTGCCGCACATCCGCTGGTGGCGGACGTTCATGGAGTACGGCAACGGCATTACGGGCGATATGTGCGTCCATATGTTCGACACCGTGCGCTGGATGCTCGGCCTGGGCTGGCCGCAGCGGATTAGTTCCGAGGGCGGCATTTATGTGCAGAAAGGAGGTGAATCCAACATTTCCGACACGCAGTCGGCGGTGTTCGAATATCCCGGCCTGAACTGCGTGTGGCAGCACCGCACCTGGGGCACGCCCGCCAATCCCGAGTACCCCTGGTCGTTCACGATTTATGGGGAAAAAGGCACCCTGTGGGGCAGCACCATGCAGTACGACTTCATCCCCGAAGACAAAGACGGCAAGCGCATTCACGGCGATGTATTGTACGAAAAAGAGCAATACCCCGAAGACCTCGTCGAGGTGCGCAACGAGCTGAACGCCGCCCCCGCCACCCGCCGTCACATGCTCGACTTCCTGGCCGCCGTCGAAAACGGAGGACGTCCGGTGGCCGACATCGAGCAGGGACATATTTCCACGGCTAGTTGCATCATGGCCAACTTGTCGATGGCCACGGGCAAGCCGATCGTCTATGACCCCAAATCCCGCAGCATCGTCGGCGGCGACCGCGAGCTGAACGGTCTGCTGGCCCGGCCTTATCGCAGCGGCTACATTCACCCTTTACCGAACAAAGTATAATCCTATTGCGTTGAGGTTGTTGTGCTATAAATAAACCTTGAATGAATATGATTAGGACTATTTTTCTGATTTGCCTTTACGGAGCGGGAATGCTTTTCCCCGCTTCCGTCGAAGACCCATCCCCACCCAAAACCCCCGCCGAAGAATTGGCGACGTTTCAGGTCGAGCCGGGTTTTAAGATTCAGCTCGTAGCTTCCGAGCCGATGGTGCAGGATCCGGTCGTCATTATGTTCGATCCCGACGGGCGGCTGTGGGTAGTCGAGATGCGCGGCTTTATGAACGACATCGAAGGCTCCACCGAAGACCAACCCACGGGCCGCATATCGGTGCTGGAAGATACTGATGGCGACGGGCAGATGGACAAGAGTACCGTCTATCTGGACAGTTTGGTGATGCCGCGTGCCCTGGCGCTCGTGCCGGGCGGTGTCTTGGTGTCGGAGAGCAAATCCCTCTGGCTTACCCAGGACACTAATGGTGATGGAAAAGCCGATACCAAAACGCTGGTGGACGACGACTACGCCAAAAACGGCCTTCCCGAACACGCCGATAACGGCCTGTGGCGGTCGGTGGACAACTGGTACTACAACGCCAAGTCCCGTCTGCGCTACCGTCTGGATAACGGTAAATGGCTCCGCGACAGCACCGAATTTCGGGGACAATGGGGCATGAGCCACGACGATGAGGGGAACCTTTACTATAACTACAACTGGTCGCAACTCCACGCCGACCTGGTACCACCCAACTACCTCACGCGCAATCCGCACCACACGCCCACCACGGGCATCGACCACGGCCTCACCATCGACCGCCGGATTTATCCCATTCGGCCCAATCCCGCCGTGAACCGGGGCTATATTCCGGGCACTTTGAGCGAGGATGGAAAATTGCTGGAATTTACGGCCGCCTGTTCTCCCTTGGTTTATCGGGAAAACGCTTTTCCGGCCGAGTATTTGGGCAATGCCTTCGTGTGCGAGCCGTCGGGAAACCTGGTCAAGCGCAACGTCGTCCGTAAAAACGGTCTGATGCTCATTGCCTTCGATCCACATCCCGGCACGGAATTCCTCGCCTCCACCGATGAGCGCTTCCGCCCCGTCCACATGGCTTCGGCGCCCGATGGCGGACTGTACATCGCCGATATGTACCGGGGATTGGTGCAGCACAGCGCGTACATGACACCTTATTTGAAGGAACAAACGCTGGAAAGAAAGCTGGTACAGCCTGTCCATTATGGCCGCATCTGGCGCGTGGTGCCCGACGATTGGCAGCCTTCCAAACCTAAGAAACTTTCCAAGGCCACTTCCAGCGACTTGGTCGCTACGCTCTCCAACGCCAGTGGCTGGCAGCGCGACCAAGCGCAGCGGCTCCTCGTGGAGCGCAACGACAAACAAGCCGTTCCCGCCTTGCAGGATTTGGTCAAAAGTGGCAAGACGCCACTGGGTCGTTTTCACGGCCTTTGGACGTTGGAAGGCATGAAGCAACTGGACGCTGATCTATTGTTCCAAGCTTTGCAGGACGAGAACGCGCTGGTAAAATCCACCGCCCTGCGCCTTTTGGAACCGATGGCTAGAAAAGACGCCAAAACCAAGGCGCAACTGGAAACCGCTTTGGCAAAATTCCAGCCGACCGAGGAAGGCAAAGCATTCACGCTGCAATTGGCCCTCTCCGCCAACGCCCTCAGCCCGCAAGCCGCCCAGCCCATCCTGGCGACTATTGCTGACAAAGAAGGCCAGTCGCCGCTCGTCCGTGATGCGGTACTGAGTAGTTTGAAAGGCCAGGAATTTGCCTTCCTGCAAACGCTGATGAAGGCTCCCAACTGGCAGGCGCACAATCAGGACAAGGAGATTTTTCTGGAAATGCTCACTACCGCCGTGGTAAGGAAAGGTAATCCCGCCGAACTGGCCGCGCTTTTATCTGATTTGAATAAAAAGAAAGCCGGGCCGCGTTCGGCGCCATTTGGTTGGCAGGAAAAAGCCATTCTGACCGCCCTCTCCATTCAAGCCAATAATCCTAAGCTGAAACCCATTAAACTGGCGAAAGCTCCCGCTATTTTAGCCCAAAAAACAGAAGGAATGGATGGCAATCGCCTGGCGTCGCTGAACGCTCTGTTCGAGTGGTCGGGTCATAAAGCCAGGTCGGTCATTTCTCAGAAGAAAAACCCACTGAGCGAAGAAGACCGCAAAATATTCGCCCTCGGTCGCCAACATTACCTGACCACCTGCGCGGGTTGCCACGGCACCGACGGCGCGGGCATGAATCGCTTTGCCCCGCCGCTCATCGGCTCGCAATGGGTGCTGGGCGACGAGAAACGCTTATCTCTCATTCTCTTACACGGCATGGAAGGCCCGGTGGACGTGATGGGCAAAACCTACGACGCCCCGGAAATTCTGCCCGTGATGCCCGCCCACTCCACGATGGACGATGGCTCGCTCACGGCCATCCTGACCTACATCCGCAACGAGTGGGGCAACGACGCCGGGGCTATCAATCGGCGTACCGTCAGCACCACCCGACTTACTTCACAGGGCCGCGTGGTACCCTGGACGGCGAAGGAATTGGATGCGCATATTGAAGCGAGCAAGGTGCCGGATGGAAAATGATTCAATGGATAAAAAACAATTGACAGTGGAAAACTATTCTCTTTCCCGCCGGGCCTTTTTGCAGCGTTCCGCTTTGGGCGCGGCGGCTTTTTCTTTCGGGAAAATGCCCGATGTTTTCAAAGACCAGGGGATGGGCATCGTGGTGCATTCCTACGCCAGTCGATGGAATTCAAAGACGCCGAGCGCGAAGTATCCTGGCTTCAAGGATGCCGTCGATTTACTGGAACACTGCCACCAAATCGGCGCGGGCGGTGTGCAAACCACCGTACGCGACTGGACGCCCGAAATCGCCCGGAAATTGCGCAGCATCACCGACAAGACAGGAATGTTCCTGGAAGGCTCGATCAGCCTGCCGCATAACGCCGAGGAAGCGAAGCGCTTTGAGCAGGAAATAAAAACGGCCAAAGAAGCAGGGGTGAGCATTTTCCGTACCGTTTGCATGAACGGTCGTCGTTACGAGAATTTTCATAGCCCGGAGGCCATCGTAGAATTCAAGAAAAACTCCGTCGCCGCCCTGCAAATGGCCGAACCCATTGCCAAAAAACTCGGCGTGAAGCTGGCCGTGGAAAACCACAAAGACTGGCGGGCCGACGAACTGGCCGCGCTCATCAAGCAAATTGGCAGTGATTCCGTAGGCGTGACGCTGGATTTCGGCAACAGCATTGCCCTGCTGGAAAAGCCGATGGAAGTCGTGAACACCCTCGCGCCCTTCGTGCTGAGTACCCACGTCAAGGACATGGGCGTCCGTGAGTACGAAGACGGCTTCCTTCTTTCGGAAGTGCCGCTCGGCGAGGGGATTTTGGATTTGCCGGAAATCGTGAAGATTTGCAAAAAACATAACCCCAACGTGAATTTTAGCCTGGAAATGATCACCCGTGACCCGCTGCAAATCCCCGTCCTGACTGAAGCCTACTGGCCCGCGATGCAGGTAGTCCCCGCCGAAGACGTCGCCGACATGCTCCGCATGGTGCGTAAAAATAAGTTCAAAACCGACCTGCCTACCGTGGCTCAGCTCAGTCCTGATGCGAGATTGGCAGTCGAAGAACAAAACATTTTGGAATCCATAAAATACAGCAAGGCGAAGATGGGACTAAGCTAAAATCCGTCATTCTCCACTCTCCACTCTCCATTCTCAACTAATAGGATAACTTGACCCCAACCCACCCATGTCACAAAACCTTCCTGGAATAAAACTCTTCGACCTAACCGGAAAATCCGCCATCGTCACCGGCGGCTCCAAGGGCCTGGGCCTGGCGATGGCCGCCGGCCTGGCCTCCGCCGGGGCCAGCGTCATACTCGTCAACCGCAACGCCGATGAGGGCCAGCAAGCCGCCGAAGAACTCGCCAACGACTATGGCACGAAAGCTGTTTCCTTTGCCGCCGACGTGACCGACGCCGCCCAAACCGAAGCGATGGCCAAGGCCGCCTTCGCCGCTTTTGGCCGCATCGACATCCTCATCAACAGCGCGGGCATCAACATCCGGGGTGCCATCGACGAAGTCTCGCCCGAAGATTTCCAGAAAGTGATGGACGTGAACGTGACGGGTACCTGGCTCTGCTGCCGCGCCGTAACGCCCTATATGAAGAAAGCCATGAGCGGCAAAATCATCAACCTCGCCAGCACCCTTGGCATCGTGGGCCTGGCCAACCGCACCCCCTACACGGCCAGTAAAGGCGCGGTCGTGAACATGACCCGCGCCCTGGCCCTGGAACTTGCCCCCTTCTCTATAAACGTGAACGCCGTTTGCCCCGGCCCCTTCCTCACCGAAATGAACATTCCTATCGCCGACACCCCCGAAGCCAAGAACTTCATCGTCGGTGCCACTGCGCTGGAGCGCTGGGGCGAGTTGGCCGAGATTCAGGGCGTAGGGTTATTCCTGGCGAGCGACGCGGCCAATTATATGGTCGGGTCGATCATCACCGTGGATGGCGGGTGGACGGC
>JBBSKK010000152.1:0-7172 GCA_038256395.1 Cytophagales bacterium
CCCTCCTTCATGTTCATATCCAGCACCGACGACAGCCGACCCCCGTAACGGGCCGGAAAGCCGCCCTTGGTCAGTTCCACACTCTTGAGGGCGTCGCTGTTGAAGATCGAGAAAAAGCCGAACAGGTGGCTGGCGTTATAGACCACGGCGTCGTCGAGGATGATGAGGTTCTGGTCCGGCCCGCCGCCGCGCACGTACAGGCCCGACTGCCCCTCGGTACCTTTCTGCACGCCGGGCATGAGTTGCAGTACTTTCAGGACGTCCTTTTCTCCGAAAAAGGCGGGTACTTTTTTGATTTGGGAAATCGGCACCTCGATGGTACTCATCTGCGCCGAGCGGCTTTCGTAGTCTTGCTGCCGCCGTGCCGACACCGTCACTTCTTCCAGTTGGTTGACGCTGGTCAACTGGACGTTAATTTCCAGGTTTTTGTTGAAATTAAGCTCTTTGACCGTCTTTTCGTAACCCACAAAGGAGTAGTGCAGCCGCAGCGTGTCGCTGGCGGGCATCGTGAGCGAGTAAAAGCCGTAGGTGTTGGTAACCGCGCCATAGGGCGTTCCCGGTACATAGACATTAACGCCCGGCAACTGCTCCTGACTACCCGCCTCGCGGACGAAACCGCTGACGGCGAACTGATTTTGGCCCAAACAAAAACCGGAAAGCAGAAGAGCCAGACAAGTAAAGCGAAAGCGCATAAAAGTGGAGGTATCTGGACAATATGCCGATAACGACCCGGCCCAAACGATATTGGTTGGAAGGCCAAGTAAATGTCTATGGAAAAAGCTTTTTACAAAAAAACCATTCACTTCGAATAAAAAAAACCAAGCCGCCCGATTTCCATCCGTACGGCCTGGCTTTTCAAAACAACGACGCGTTTACGCCATTGCTTCCTCCTGAATCGTAATCTTCTGAATCTTGTCGCCCTGCCGGATGGCGTCGATGACCTCCTGGCCTTCCACCACTTTGCCGAAGCAGGTGTGGTTGCGGTCGAGATGGGCAGTGTTGTCGCGGCTGTGGCAGATAAAAAACTGCGAGCCGCCGGTGTTGCGGCCTGCGTGGGCCATCGACAGCACGCCGCGGTCGTGGTACTGCTTTTCGCCCGTCAGCTCACAGTCGATCTTGTAGCCAGGGCCGCCGCCGCCGGTACCCTGGGGGTCGCCGCCCTGAATCATGAAGTTGGGGATCACGCGGTGGAACGTCAGGCCATCGTAAAAGCCTTTTTTGGATAAATTCACAAAGTTCTCGACCGTCTTCGGAGCATCGTCGTCGTAAAACTCGATCTGCATCGTCCCTTTATCGGTCACCATTTCTGCCTTAGTCATATTTGCTTTTTTTCGGTTAAAACATAAATTAAGCCGCAAAGGTACGACGACCCGCGCGGGTTTTAAAGCCGATTGGCAAACTACTCCTACCGCAGACCCACAACTCGACCGGGCCATTGCGGAGATTATGGGGGAGTTGAAGTAGCGGACGGCCCTCTTTATACCGCACACTAAGTTATCCCCCCTCCTCTTGCCTTTCAAATGCCTGAGCCGTATTTTCGCCGGAAAAATACTCAAACCCCTCCCAACCATGAAACGCTTCCCCTCGACTCTTTTCCGTCAAGCGGCCCTGTCCCTCCTTCTTTTCTCTCTCCTCCTCGCAAACTGCAAATCCGCCAAGAAATCATTGAAGCGCGGCGACTACGATCAATCGGTGCTGCTGGCGGTGCCGAAGGTGAACGACAACGCCCGCTCGTCCGCCGCCGACATCCTGAAAGAAGCTTACCCGCTGGCCGTGCAGCAGCATCAGGACGATTTACGGAGAAACGAAAACCCCTCCGACCCTTTCCGCCACGAACGTGCCGCCGAAACCTACACCAAACTCAACACGCTCTACAGCGCCATTAAAAACTGCGCCGCCTGCGCCCGGCTGGTGGAGGCCCGCAGCTACTTCGACCAGGAGCGCAACGCCCGCGACCTGGCGGCGGCGGCCCGCTACGAGGCCGGGCAAAACGCCCTCAGCCAGGGCGGACGTGAGAACGCCCGGCGGGCCTTTGAAAACTTTGAAGTAGCCAACCAAATGGCAGATAACTACCGGGACGCGTCCCACAAGATGGACGAAGCCTACGAAACGGCTTCCTTCAAGGTAGTCGTGGAGCAGGTGCTGGTCACCTCCCGCGCTTACCAGTTGAGCAACGCGTATTTTCAGGAGCGCGTCAACGAATTCTTGCAGACCAACCAGCGCCTGAACAAATTCGTACGCTTTTATACCCCTCGGGAAGCCACCGACACGAAGGTGAAACCCGACCACGTGGTCACGCTACAGTTCGACGACTTCGTGGTGGGCCAAACGCTGGTGGAACGAAACACCGAGGAAGTGACCAGCAAGGACAGCGTGAAAACGGGCGAAGCCACGGTGGACGGCAAGAAAGTCCCGGTGTACGGCAAGGTGAAAGCCAAGCTAAGCCGTAACCGCAAAACGGTCGTCTCGCGCGGTTTGTTAGATATGCAGATTCAGGATTTCGACACGAAGAAGATCGTGTTTCAGGACAAGTTTCCGGGTGAATACACCTGGGCGTCGGAATGGGGTAGCTACAATGGAGACGAGCGAGCGCTCGACGCCACCCAACTACGCATGACTAAGGCGCGCGAGGCCAATCCGCCGCCGCCTCAGAATCTTTTCGTGGAGTTCAGCAAGCCCATTTACAACCGTTTGACGAGTAGGCTGCGGAGTTTTTATGAAAAGTATTGAGGCGATCTATTGCTTACTGGCCTGACTCCGCAAATAGAAATTAAAGAAATCGTCCAGCGACTCGATGGGCATTTTGCGGGCCAGTATCTTTTTGTTTTTATCCAAAACGTAGATCGTCGGCGTGGTAAATACGTCGTACTTATTGCGGAAGTCGATCTTGAACGAGTGGTCGTAGCCATGGGACAACTCTTCGAGCTTATAATCCTTGATGAATTTCTTCCAGTCCTCGGGGCTTTGGTCGGTGGCAATGGCCAGTACCTTCGCCCCCTTGGCCTTATTGGCATCGTAGAATTCCTTCAATTTCGGCGCGGCTTCCTTGCAGTGACCGCAGGTGGGCGAGTAAAAAAACAGCACCGTGTAATCGGCCTTGATACCGTGAATGCTGATGGGCTTTTTGTCGGGATCCGAAAGGGTGATGTCGGGAATGACCTTACCGACCAGCAGCGGTTTCATACTGGCGACGCGCTCGCCGATGCGTTTCACGGCGTCGGCCGACACCTCCATCTCGCCCGAGAGGTAATATTTTTCGGCCATGTGGACGAACACGCCCTCGGTGCCTACGGTTTTGGGATTTTCGTACTCGCTGGTGATAAAGTAGATCATCTGCGACCGGAGTTCTTTGTCGCCCGCCGCCTTACCGACCAGGGCATCGGTGTCTTTGATGATCGAGTCGGGTACCTGCACGATCAGTTCCTTCACGTAGCGTTCCAGTTTGGGTTGTAGGAAAGGCGTCCGTGCCATGCGCGGGTCGGCAAGGTCGAAATTGTCCCAGTAGTGGTTTTTGTAATAATTAAAAACCCAGATCGAATCCTTCCGGCCATTGGCCAACACGGGCGCGGGCGGAACCACGGGGTCCATCGAGGCTTTCAGCAGCTTGACCGTGAAGGAATTTGAATGGTCAGCCAGGAATTTTTCCTGATACGCGTCAAACTTCTGCTTCAGGTCGTTCAATTTCTTATTGATCAAAACCGTACTCACCTGGTCGCTTTTCAGCTTTTTCTCCATATCGAGGGCATTGGCTTCCTCCGCCACCGCACCAAGTTCCTGCTGGTACTTGTAGAAAAGGCGGTTTTCCTCCGAGCCTTTGACCACCATGCTTTTCACGACGCTGCTGGTGTCCGTTTGCAGAGAAAAGTCCGTTTCCTTGCCGGAGTACACCAGTTGCACCAGTTTTTGCTGGCCTGGTAACAGGATGAGATATAGGCCGCCCGGCAGGCTGTCCTTGCCATCGAACACCAAATGCCCGTTGGCATCGGACCGGGCGGTGTCTTTGGCGATGAATTGCTGGCCGCTATATTTGTAATGACCCAGGATGGCGGTAGTGTCCTTTAAACCTTTGAGGGTAGCCTCGATCCGGTAGCCCTGCGCGGTGGCCGACTCTCCCAGAGAGACAGCCAGCACCCCGGCGAACATTACAGCAAACAATCCTTTTTTCATACTTTTACTCTTTCGGTCAAATTCTGTTTTTGGCAAATTTACTTTCAAAACGATACAAACCGCGCCCTCGTACCCGAATGTTCTTCTTTCTGTCCAAGACCATCGATTTTGTTCTGATGCCCGTGGGCATTCTGTTTTTTCTGCTGGCTTACGCTTACTTCACCAAGAACCGCACCAAATCCCGCCGTGTTGTACTTTTTGTCATTCTTTCCTTTTTCGTTCTTTGCAATACCTACCTGGTCAATGCGGCATTTCGATGGTGGGAATATGCGCCTAAAAACATTGCGGAAGTTCTGCCAGGCTACGATGTGGGCATCGTGCTGACGGGCGGCCTGACCCGCATGGCCAACACAAGCATAGATCAACCTGGATTAGGCAGCCACGCCGACCGGGTTCTGCAGGCCTATTTGCTCTACAAAGCAGGCAAGATAAAAAAAATTCTCATCAGCGGCGGCGGTACCCGCGCCGTGAAACTCCGCCGTGACGATGGCTACCAGGCAGCCGTTCTTTTGAGAAAGTGGGGCGTTCCGGCCAAAGATATTATCCTGGAAAGGAAGTCGCTCAACACCCGGCAAAACGCCCTTTACTCGGCGGAGGTTTTGCAGCGCCAATTTCCCGGCGGGAGGTATCTGCTCATCACCTCTTCCTTCCACCTCCGCCGAGCCGTGGGCTGCTTCACAAAAGTCGGTTTAAAAGTAGATGTTTTTCCAACGGACATCTACGGTGTCGAACTACTGCCCCGCCTCCGCGACATCATCCGCCCCGACCCCGAAGTTTTCGGCTACGCCCACCTCCTCTGGCGCGAATGGATCGGGTACGTTACTTATCGGGTTGTGGGGAATTGTTAGGTACTCAATATCTTCACCATCCTGAGCATATCCTCGTTGATAGGCTTGGGCAGGCGGATGGTGTCTTCGAAGGGCGTGTACACCAGGTCGTCATTGATGATGCCGGCCATCACGTTCTTTTGGCCGGCCATCAAACCTTCCAGAGCGCCAAGACCCAAGCGGCTGGCCAGGATGCGGTCGCGGGCCGAAGGCGACCCGCCCCGCTGAATGTGGCCGAGCGTCGTCACGCGGATATCTACATCCACGCGAATCTGCTCCTTGATCTTGTTGGCTATTTCGGTAGCGTTCCCCTCTTCTTCCCCCTCGGAGACTATTACGATGGACGATGACTTGGAACGCTCCCATCCCTGGCGAAGCGTATCGACCACTTGGGAAATGGGCGTGAGCACCTCGGGTACCATCACCACCTCGGCCCCGCCGGCAATGCCCGACTGAATGGCGATATAGCCCGAGTCGCGGCCCATGACCTCGATAAAAAATACGCGGTCGTGCGAGCTAGCCGTGTCGCGAATGCGGTCGATGGCGTCCAGGGCGGTGTTGACCGCCGTGTCGAAACCGATCGTGTAGTCGGTGCCGTACAAGTCGTTGTCAATGGTGCCGGGTGCGCCTACGGTGGGAATGCCAAACTCCCGCTCGAAAATCATGGCTCCGGTGAAAGTGCCGTTCCCACCGATGGCAATCAGCCCTTCGATGCCATGGTCCATTAGGGCCTGGTGCGCCTTCTGACGGCCTTCGGAAGTCATAAACTCCTTGCTACGGGCCGATTTGAGGATGGTGCCGCCGCGTTGCACTATGTTACTAACTGAGTGCGAGGACATTTCGTACAGATCCCCGGCAATCATGCCGCTATATCCTTTTCTAATACCAAACACTTCGATTCCGTGGTAAACGGCGCCCCGCACGACAGCCCTGATGCAGGCGTTCATGCCGGGCGCGTCACCGCCGGAGGTAAATACTGCAATTCTTTTCATGTAGGTTGGTCGGGTTATTGCTACTACGTATTGTGTGGGAGGGGGATGAAAAATTCTTTACTTTCTTTTAAAAACCGCAAATTTATTGGGTAATTTATATAAATGACCCAACAATCCAGTCTTTTTAGTTCAAAAACTATAAAGCCCGATCCAGCGACGGTAGTTCAAACATACGCCATTCCTTCTATATTTGTGGGCAGTTAATCAAAATTTAACGTACCCTGCAATTTTTGGCGGCTGCTTGGAAGCTGTCTCGCAGAATCAAACAATCCATGAAAAAAACTTTCACCTGGCAACGCATCTGGCCACATTTGGCTGTCATCATTGGTTTTGTCATTTTGTCCCTAAGTTACTCCTCCCCCATTCTGAACGGCAAACGCCTAAACCAGTACGACGACGTTCAAGCCAGCGGGGCAGCCCGCGAAGTAGTTGAATACCAGAAAAAAACGGGCGAATGGTCGTCGTGGACCAATAGCATGTTCGGCGGAATGCCGACTTATCTGATTGCGGGCAATTTTCCTACCAGTGTTTCGACTAAACTCGGACAAATAGCCAATACCCTGCTTCCTGCCCCGGCCAATTACTTCCTGATCACGATGGTTTCGGCCTATCTGCTGCTGCTGGTGCTGGGGGCCAATCTGTGGCTGGCGGCTTTCGGGGCCATCGCCTACGCCTTTGGCTCTTACCTCACCACAAGCCTGGAAGCAGGTCACGTGTCCAAAATCCTGGCCCTGGGCTACGCGCCGGGCGTCATTGCCGGCGTGTTGCTGGCTTTTCGCAAAAACTGGCTGGTCGGAGCCGCCGTCCTGGCGCTGTTTCTGGGGCTGGAACTCTACGCCAACCACATCCAGATCACCTATTATTTGGGCATTGGCCTCATCGTTCTGGTGGTTCTGGAAAGTATTCCTTACCTCAAAGCCAAGCGCATCCCGCAATTGGCACTCGTGCTGGCCGGCTTGGGTCTCGGTGGCCTGGTAGCCCTGGGTACCCACTCGACCCGTCTGTGGAGTGCCTACGACTACACCAAAGAAACCATCCGGGGAAAGTCGGAACTCAGCCCGCTGGCGACAGCGGCTACCCCAGCGACAGCTGCACCCGTTCAGGACGGCCTGGACAAAGAATATGCCTTTCAATACAGCTACGGCATCACCGAAACCCTCACGCTCCTTATTCCAAATCTGTACGG
>JBBSKK010000153.1:0-7142 GCA_038256395.1 Cytophagales bacterium
TCATCACTCATCACTCATCACTCATCACTCATCATTAAGCCTTCGGCTTGCGCGGTTTGTTCCGGTTTTTCTTACGCTTTTTCTTCTTGGTGGTAACTTCGCTGTACTTGCGGTCAAGGCTTTCGAGGTCAGTATTGAGCGACCCGGCTTCCTTGGTTTCTTCGGCTAGGGCCACATCAGGCATGACCATGATTTCCAGCGTCTCGGGGATTTCGCCTTTTTTGTTCAGGATTAGTATCTCCTTTACTTTTTCGGCGGCGACTGGGTACCAGTTATTATCCTTCTCGAAGCTGAAATACATGATCCGCTTGAAGATATCCGTCTTTTGGAGGAAGGCGTTCCCCTTTTTGGTTTTCAACGGGGCATGTACCGTTGGTATGTGGCTGAGGGCGTCGATGTAAGTTTCCAGCTCGTAGTTAAGGCAGCACTTAAGCCGTCCGCACTGGCCGGAAAGCTTGGCCGGGTTGAGCGACAGGTTCTGGTAGCGGGCCGCCGAGGTGGAGATGGTTTTGAAATCGGTGATCCAGGTCGAGCAGCAGAGCTCGCGGCCGCAGGCCCCCACGCCGCCCAGCCGACCGGCTTCCTGCCGCAGACTGATTTGACGCATTTCTACCCTTACTCTGAACTCGGTAGCCAGCAGCTTGATCAACTCCCGGAAATCCACCCGCTCCTCGGAGGAGTAGTAAAAGGTCGCCTTGGTGTTGTCGGACTGGAACTCCACGTCCGACAGCTTCATATTTAACTTTAGAGTCCTGATAATCTCGCGGCTGCGGTACATCGTCGGCAGGTCGCGGGCCACGGTTTGTGTGTGCCTTTCAAGGTCTTGCTCGTTAGCCACGCGATGAATCACTTTCAGGTCGTCGTTGACGACGACCTTTTTGCGCTTCATCTGTAACCGTACCAGTTCGCCCTGTAAGGAAACCATACCGATGTGGTAGCCGGGCGACATCTCGCAGACCACGAAATCGCCCGTGGTTAGGTCGAGTTGGTTGACGTTGCGAAAAAATTCCTTGCGCCCGCCCTTGAACTTTACTTCCAGCACGTCGAAGCGCTGCGCCACGGGAATCTCCATGTGGCTCAGCCAGTCGAACGAATTCATTTTATTGCAACCGCCGGTTCCGCAGTTGCCATTGCTTTTACATCCGGGCGCCGCGCCGCTCTCGCTGGAGCCGCAGCCGCCGGATGAACATGATATGCATCCCATAATCTATTTCCTCAATCATTATATCGTAAGAGATCGAGGCCGATATCATGGCGGTAGTATTTTCCTTCAAACTGGATGGTTTGGGCCGCTCGCTGTGATTTGTGAACGGCATTTTCCAAAGAGTTGGCGATGCCCGTGAGCACCAATACTCTTCCGCCGTTGGTAACGACCTCCGTGTTGCCGTTGAATGCGGTTCCGGCGTGAAACACCACCACATCCTCGGCTTTGTCCGTATGGGCAATTACCTTGCCCATTTCGTAGTCGCCGGGATATCCTCCCGACACCACCACCGTCGTGACGGCCACCTGCGGCGAAATCGTCATGGGAACGTCTTGTAAATTCCCCTTCGCCGTGGCCGTCAGCAGCGTCACCAAGTCCGACTGGATGCGGGGTAGCACCACTTCGGTCTCGGGGTCGCCCATGCGCACATTGTACTCGATCACGTAGGGTTCGCTCTTGACATGCATCAAGCCGATAAAGATGAACCCCACGTATTTTATTCCTTCTTTTTGCAGCCCGTCCAAAGTGGGCTTCACGACTTTTTCTTCTACTTTTTTCAAAAATGCCTGATCGGCAAAAACCACGGGCGAAACCGCGCCCATACCACCTGTGTTGAGTCCGGTATCGTTCTCGCCGATGCGTTTGTAATCCTTGGCTTCGGGCAAGATTTTGTAATGTGTGCCGTCGGTCAAGACGAAAACTGAAAGCTCGACGCCTTTCAGGAATTGCTCGATGACTACTTTGTGTCCCGCTGCGCCGAACTTTCCGTCCATCAGCATTTCCCGTAAACTTTCTTGCGCTTGCTCCACTGTCTCAGCAATGATAACGCCTTTACCCGCCGCTAGTCCGTCGGCCTTAAGAACGACGGGCAGGGCGTGCGATTGTAAATAGGCCGTGCCCTCTTCTATGTTCTCCGCCGTGAAAGTGCGGTATTTAGCGGTGGGAATACCGTATTTCTCCATAAAATTTTTGGAGAAATCCTTACTTCCTTCCAACTGCGCCCCGGCCTTGTCGGGGCCGATGATTCGGACGTGATTCAACTCGGGACGGGCTTGCAGGAAATCGACGATGCCCCGCACCAGCGGTTCCTCGGGGCCGACGATGACCAGGTCGATGCGCTTTTCGGTAATCACAGCTGCGACGGCCTCGAAATCGTTGTAGCCGACTTCGACGTTGGTCGCCAGCGCCGCCGTTCCGGCGTTGCCGGGTGCCACGTACAGTTCGTCGCAGAGCGGACTTTGCGCCACCTTCCAGGCAAATGCGTGTTCACGCCCACCCGAACCCAGTATCAGTATATTCATATAGTCGTAAGTCGCCTCCCTCCTTTTTAGGGAAGCCATTCATGTATTTAGGCGTGTATTCAGTGGCTAGTTGGCAAACTCCGACAGGAATTTAATCCGCACCAGCCGGAGTTCTTCTTCGGTGACGTCCTCGTCCGCGAATTCTTCCAGGGCGGCAGCGATGTTGTCACTCTCGGCGGTCATGAAGTACTCCTTGATGTCCTGTTGCCGGTCGGCGTCGATGACCTGGTTGATGTAGTAGCTGAGGTTGAGCTTGGTACCCGAGTAGCAGATATGCTCGATTTCTTCGATCAGTTCCTCCATCGCCAGCCCTTTGGATTCGGCGATTTCTTCCAGATCGACCTTGCGGTCCACCTGCTGGATGATGAAAATCTTAATTTTGGACTTATTGACCATCGACTTCACCACTACGTCCTTGGCGGTTTCGATGTCGTTCTCCTGCACGTACTTGGTGATGGCGTCGATGAATTGCGTGCCGAATTTCTGAACTTTGCCCATACCCACGCCGTTGACCTGCGACATTTCCTGAGCGGTCGTCGGGTACACCGTCGCCATTTCTTCCAGCGAGGGGTCCTGGAAAATCACGTAGGGCGGCAGGTTTTTCTCCTTCGCCACCTTCTTACGCAGGGCTTTCAGCAGCGATAGCAGGGCCTCGTCGTAGGCGTGGCCGCCGTTGGAAGATGGGCCGCCGTTGTCGTCGTCGTCTTTACTCACTTCTACTTCATAGTTATGATCCGCGTGGATCGTGACCGGATAAGTACCATTCAGGTATTCGGCACCGCGCTCGGAAAGGCGCAGTACGCCGTAATTTTCAATATCTTTTCCGAGAAAATCAAAAATAACGATCTGACGAATCAGCGAAACCCAAAAATCGTGCGACGCGTTTAGTGCTTTGCCTTTGCCATACACGTCGAGTTTGTCATGTTCGTAGCTGCGGACGTACTGGTTTTCCTTGGCCATTAGCAGGTCGGCAATGTGTTCGCCGTCGAAACGCTCGCCGGTGAGCTTTACCGCATTTAATACCAGAACCACCTCGTCTTGCACGGTGAAGGTTTCGGTGGGTTTCATGCAATTGTCGCAGAAGCCGCAGTCTTCACCATAATATTCGCCAAAATAACTCAGCAACTGGCGGCGACGGCACACGCCCAAATTGGCGTAGGCGACCATCTCGCCCAGCAGGTGGCGGGCGTTGTCGCGCTCGGTCACCGACTTGTCTTTATTGAATTTTTCCAGCTTCAAAATATCCGCGTAGCTATAGAACATCAGGCAATTGCCTTCCAGCCCGTCGCGTCCGGCGCGGCCCGTTTCCTGATAGTAGCCTTCCAGCGACTTGGGGACGTCGTAGTGGATCACGAAGCGCACATCGGGCTTGTCGATGCCCATGCCAAAGGCGATCGTCGCTACGATTACCTCCACGTCCTCGTTCAGGAAAGCATCTTGATTGCTCATACGGGTGTGGGAGTCCAGCCCGGCGTGGTAGGGCAGCGCCCGCACGTCGTTGACGGTCAGCAAGGCGGCGATTTCCTCCACCTTCTTGCGGCTCAGACAATAGATGATGCCCGACTTGCCCTTGTTGTGGTGGACGTAGCGGATGAGCTGCTTCTTGACGTCGTGCTTGGCCCGAATCTCGTAGTACAGGTTTTCCCGGTTGAAGGACGATTTGAAGGTTTGGGCCTCCTCCATTTGCAGGTTCTTGCGAATGTCCTGCTGCACCTTGGGCGTGGCCGTGGCGGTGAGCGCAATGATTGGCAAATCGCCGATGTCGTCGATGATGCCGTGAATGCGGCGGTACTCGGGCCGGAAGTCGTGGCCCCATTCCGAAATGCAGTGCGCCTCGTCGATGGCAACGAAGGAGAGGTTGGTTCTTTGCAGAAAATCGAGATTTTCCTCCTTCGTCAGCGACTCGGGGGCGATGTAGAGCATCTTCAGGCTCCCATCCAGCGCGTCGCGCTTCACGCGATTAATTTCGGCCTTGGTGAGCGTCGAGTTCAGGAACTGCGCGTTGATGCCGAAGGCGTTGAGCTGGTCCACCTGATTCTTCATCAGGGCGATGAGCGGCGAAATCACGATCGCCATGCCGTCTTGGACTAAGGCCGGCAACTGGTAGCAAAGCGACTTACCCGCCCCGGTGGGCATGATGACGAAGGTATTTTTTCCGGCCAGGATGTTATTGATAATGACTTCCTGATCGCCCCGGAACTGGCTGAATCCGAAAATCTCTTTTAAACTTGCTTTCAGGGTGTCTACGGCGACTTCCTCGGTCTGTTGTATCATCTTAAGTGTCTGCGAGAGGGTTTTTCCAAAGTTCTCTACCTTTGCTTAGTCAGGTTATTTCTAAAAATAGCAAATCCGGAATCTGGAATCAAAATTGAAATTAGTAAAAAATATTCAGTCCATCGCAAAAGAAGTGTTGGCGCGGGAAGCCGAGGCCATCCAAAACTTAGTGGAACGCATCGACGATGGCTTTGAAAATTGCGTGGAGGCCATTCTACAAGCGGGCGGGCGGGTGGTGATTACGGGCATCGGCAAAAGCGCCCTCGTAGGCCAGAAAATCGTCGCCACGCTCAACTCCACCGGGACGCCCGCCCTGTTTATGCACGCCGCCGACGCCATCCACGGCGATTTGGGCATGATTCAGGCCGGGGACGTGGTCATCGCCATCTCCAAGAGCGGCAACACGCCCGAGGTAAAGGTACTGCTTCCCCTGCTGAAAAGAGCGGGCATCACGCTAATCGCGATGGTCAGCGACAAAAATTCCTATCTGGCCCGTAACGCCGATCTCATCATTCACGCCCACGCTCCCCTCGAAGCCGACCCGCTCAACCTCGCCCCCACCACCAGCACCACGGTGTGCATGGCTCTGGGCGACGCGCTCGCCATCTGTTTGTTAGAAGCGCGTGGCTTCACACGGCAGGATTTTGCCCGGAACCATCCGGGCGGCAGTTTGGGCAAAAAACTTTACCTGCGCGTCAGCGATATTTACCCCCACAACGACCGGCCCGCCGTGCCGGAAACTGCCAATTTGAAGGAAGTGATTCTGGAAATTACATCGAAAAGACTGGGGGCCACGGCGGTACTAAGCGAAAAAGACGGCACCCTGGCGGGCATCGTCACGGACGGCGACCTGCGCCGAATGCTCAACCAGCACCGCGAAACCGAGTTGTTTCACCTGACCGCCCGCGACATCATGACGCCCTCCCCTATCGCCATCGCCCCCGACGAATACGCCGTGATCGCCCTGCAACTCATGCAGGCGCGGAGCATCACGCAGCTTGTGGTCGTGGAAGACGGGAAGTTAAAGGGTTTCGTGCATTTGCACGATTTGTTGAAGGAGGGGTTGATTTGAGGCAGGTAACACAACTTGCTCGTTCGGTTTCCTAACGTATTTCATACAGTTTTTAAACACCTGCTTTCATTGCAATAAAGAAAGTATCTTCGCACTACTCTACCCTACTATTTTTAGGTATTGATAATGAGATAGTTGCCTTCTTATCCACCGAAACAGGCACCTAATTTTTAAGATAAGATCAGACCTTGCCGTGGTCTGACCACGACTGATTTCACGAATTAGATTCAGACCATGCCGACTCAGACTGACAGATTTACGGCCATGCTTCTTAGTTTTTATGTTTTGCACTTTTCTATGAAAATAAAGGCCAAGCCCCACGCAAAAACTATAAGCAATACTAACCAAGGCTACAAGCTTTTTTAACTTTATCAGGCTTTTCAAATGAGTTGCTTCTAAGTTGAAGCCCCGGCCTTTTAAGTTTTGAAAACAAGCCTCTATGGACCATCTCTTCCTGTAAAACTGACCCATGAACTCCAAGGTTGCTGTTCCAAATAAAAACAAATATTCCCCGCTTTCCAAAAGGCTCAGCCAAACCTGTCCCCAAATGCCATCTACTTGGCAGTCCGGTAAAAGAATTGGCTTTTCTAATGTTAAATCAAAGCTACTTACTGCTCGTCGGCGACCGTCCCGTGTTGTGATCAAATGCGACTTAGGTATTCGCATTACAAATTTTAATCCGTTTTCTTTCAAATACTTGATCCATTTATGACCGACAAATTCCCGATCTCCAACCACTAATCCTAGCCGATTCTTTCCGATCATCTTTATGCAGTAGGCCAACAAGCTGATTCGGTCGCCCGCATTGGAATTTCCACTTTTATTATCCAGCAATTCCCAGTAAAGCGGGATTTGAAGTTCCCCGCAACCTACCAGGATCATCAGTCTATTCACTTGGCACTTGCCGAAGTCCCACTCCGTGCGGTCAATACAAAGGCGCAGTTTTTTGCCCTTAGGCAACAGGCTTAACAACAGGGCCGCCACACAATGATAATCAATTTCGACCTCCCTGAAAAAGTCCTGACTTCTCGTTTCATTTGATGCAAGCTTAACGCTGTCATTTAGGTGTTGGGCTACTTCACAAAATTGTACATTTCTGCTTTTTACAAGCGCAATAATATACTGGGAGACAAACTTTTTGCGGGCTAAATTTTCTACGATTGGTACTTTTTGTAGAACGTTCGTAATTTCGTCGATCAGGCTCTGCTTCATGGGAAAAGAGGAGATTTGTTGTTGAGGAACTACAAAAATCCGATTTTCCCATTTTATCCTTTCATTTTAGTAGGGTACA
>JBBSKK010000154.1:0-7133 GCA_038256395.1 Cytophagales bacterium
CCGCTCCAGAACGTGACGAGTTCGGTGCGACCATTGCTGAGCGGGTTAATGCGTTTTTCCAAATCGTAGCCGTCGCCCCCGAAACTCGACGAGGTCGAGAAGTCCAGTTCGGGAAACAGGAAGGCGTACAAATCGTGGCTGGCGACTTCCAGAGCGCGTTTTTGGTAAAAATAGCCGTGGATGTCGGGCGTGCGGAAGTTCTTGATTTGCAAAATCCCCTCGTCCACTACCGACACCGTCAACTGGGCGTTGGCGGCGGTTTTGATCTTGATCTGCTGCTTTTTCTTAGAGCGCGACTGCGCCGCGACGGTAATTGCCACGGGCAGAGTGCGGTCGGGCGCGTCCACGGCGATGGGCGCGAAGCCGTGCGCCACCGTCAGCGGCAGGTCGGAGGCGTCGAGCGGACGGATGAGCGTGGCTGTGACATAGACGTTGGGCAAATGCTCCTCTTTCAGCGACAGCGTCAGTTCGGCGGCTTTTTTCTCGGTCGTCAGCACGTGGTGTTCCAGCAGGTGGTTGCGCTCGACCGTTACCAAAAGGCGTCCGTCGAAAGGCGTCTTGAACAAAATTTTGGCCTTGTCGCCCACTTTGTATTGATCCTGATCGGTTTCCATCAACACCCGGCCCTCGGTACTCACCTCGAAGGACGAATATTCCGTATAGCCGTAGCCGTAGGCGTAAAAAGTCGTGGCGGTGTAATGCGCTGCGCCCGGACGCCGCACCCGCAGTTCGTACTCGCCCGAGACGGTGGGCACGTAGCGGAAGCTGCCTTTGCCGTTGCCCAGGTTCAACGTATTGGAATACATCGTTTTCTCCCGCTTGCGCGAGGTATAGCGCAGTTGCTCGTTCTGTTTTTCGACCACCGTCTGGTACTCGATGCGGACGACTTCCAACGCCGCCTGCACGCCCTTTTGCAGTTTTCCCTGACTATCGACCCCAATCACTTCCACCGGCACGGGCGCATTGACGCTCACGTAGCGGTCGGGCAGCCGGACGCCGTAGAGCGTGTTCTGCGTCAACACGTCGAAGCGCTGCAGGCGATTGACGGGGCGGCCGTTTTCGTCGAAAACCGTGACGTAAATCTTGCCTTCCAGGAGTCCAATATCCTTGTAGCTGGTCGGAATCGGGAATTTTTCGGTGGCTTGTCCCTGCGCGTCGGTCGTTCCCTGCCGCTGCTCGCGCTCGAAGGTGGCGTCCGCCGGAATGTCGAAACTGAACTCCGGAAAATCTGGGGCCGAGAAACCCTTGCGCTTCCACTGCGCCTCCATTTCGTAGGTACGGCCCGAGGCGGGCGGACCGAAAAGATTCAGTGCGGTGGCCGTCAGAGCGACGGTTTCGCCGGTTTTGTACGACTTTTTGGCTCCGCTCAAATCCACCTTGATTCGGTCTGGCATGAACTCCTCCACGCTCACCGCCTGCGACGCCAGCAGCAAGTCGTTGGCGTTGTAAACCTCCAATTGGTAAGTACCCGTAAGCGCCGATGCCTCCACGGTCACCTCGGTTTCCACGGCCCCTTGTGCGTTGGTGGACTTGCGCCAAGTACGGTACTCGCGGCCATTGGGCGTCACCAGCTTGATTTTCAGGGGGATTTCTTTGGGGGTGTCCCAGCTTTGGGTACGCACGACGGTGTTGAAATGCAGCGTTTCGCCGGGGCGGTACATATCGCGCTCGCCGTAGATGAAGGCAGTCAGGCCGGAAGGATTGTCGCGCGCGCCCTCCACTTCGTAGCGCGAGGTTTCGACGCGGGTGTCTTCGAATAGCAGGTAGTTAAAATCCTCCTTCGTCCGGGCGGTAATCATCGCGACTTTGAAGCCGGGGGCTTTTTCGCTCAATTTCTCGAAATGCGCCACGCCGTCGCCATCGGTTTCGAGGGTTTGCATCGTCTGGTTATTGCTGCTCACCAGCGTGATTTCGATATTTTTGAGCGGCTCGGTGGTCTTGATGGAATTGGCAAAAATCCACAGCTCGTCGTCGCCTTCCTTGGCGATGAGGCCGATGTCCGAGACAGAAATTAGCTTGGTGGAGCCAAGGTAGGCTTCGTCCTTGGAATTGACCGACACCAGATACACGCCCTTTCGGCCATTCCCATCCGGCAAAGCGATGTTGAGAGCCGACACGCCCTTGGCGCGAGGCAAATTTTCGGTCTCGACGGTTTTGTTGACGACTACATCGCTGAAATTATTCTGATCGTCATCGCTGTAATTGTAGCTGCCCGTGGCGGTGTACTCGTCGTTGATGTAGTCGTAATCCTCGTAGCGGTAGTTGCGGACATAGCTAAGGATATTATTCTCGTAAATCTTGGCGATTTTGACCTGCACTTTCGGCACGTTCACGATCTGGACGCCGATGTTTTTACTGCCTTTGGGTGTGAGATAGACCGCTTTTTTATTGGCAAAAGAAATCCCGGCGGGCATCTTGCCAAAAAACAAATCACGCGAAATTTCTTCCTCCAACTTTGGCCCCAAAACCCCTTTCAAATTGGTATTCAATTTCAAAACGTAGGTGTCCGTCTCATTAAAATCGCCGCGCAGCACGAAGCCGTTTTCGGTGGTTTCGGTTTTGGTGGTAATGGCTGGATCGACGCTGAACCCGCTTTCTACACTTTCGGGGGCGAGTTCCTGGGTCGTCACCACGCGGACGAAGGCGCGGTTGTTTTCGAAGCCCGTCTGCACGTCGGCCACGTCGAGGCGCAGCGGCGAGGGCAGGCTCACGGCGCGTTCCAGCGGCTCGGGCGTGGCGTAGTCGTTACCGCGGGAGGCCGCACCCTTAATTTTGAGTCCTTTCTCGATGCGTACCGTCATCGGCATGGCGTTTTCGTCGGGCGTCCCAGTTTGGGTGAGCGCCACGACGACGTTGCGCCCATCGGACGAAGGCAGGGCGCGGAAGGTCGTGGCATTGTCGCGCAGACTGAGTTTCAGCCGCTCGACCACGGCCTGCGGGTCCACGGGGTAGTTGAAGGTAAGCCGCAGCCGCGCCTCGGGTCGGCCGCTTTCCGCCGAGCGTGTCCACCAGCTCTGGAGGTCGGTGAGTTGGAGGTAGGGGGTGTGGAAATCAACATCCTCATCGTCCACGTCGTATTTTTTATCGGCATCGACGTGCTTCAAAAGCTCATCCGTCAGTTCCGCTTTGTAGGCCGTCGCCGGGGCCAGCGCCGCGACAGGCGAGAAAACCAGTTCATTGGGGGCCGTCCACTTGAACTTGCCCCGCAAGGCGGGCGAGAACTTGACGTACTGCGTGGAGTCCCAAACCCCCAGGCGGCTTTCCTTGACCAGGTCTTTGTTGAAGGTGAAGACCATGTTTTGCGAAAGCTGCACCTCGTCGGTGAAGTTCCGGCCCACGAGGTGGACGTCGTTGAAGGAGGAGCAGGCCCAGGTTGCGGCTAGGAGCAACGTTAGGACAGTAGCTTTTAGGGCAGGAAGGAAGCGTTTTGCCATTTGGGTTAAAGGTCAACGGTTAAAAGGTTAAGGGCGGGGTGAATATAGGGATTTGGGGATATATTTATGCAAAAAGCCGCTCCCTGTTTTTGGGGAGCGGCTTTTTGACGGGAAAACTGACACTTCAAATCAGCGATTCGCTGGGAATGTGCTTAAAATTTCCTTTTTACGAAGTCATCTACTGCCCGCTTCATTTTGACCTTTACCTGTGGCCAGGTTATCCCGTTGAGACTTAGTGGATCCGTTCGTTCTTTCTCAGCATCGGCAAAATAAGTGGCGGACAAGATGATATGCCCAAGATCGCTATTGGCGTATTTCTGCTGATGAAATTGCAGCATCTGACGCAGCGAAAAATGGTTGAGAAGCTCGGCAATATCCCAGAAATCTTTCTTGACTCCTCTGGTAGCCATTGCTTCCAATTTCATCGGGATAATGTCCTCTACCGCCAACATCCGAACTCCTTCCATAATCTCCACGCCTTTGAGGTAAGGATATTCGTGCAAGATCAAATCGACTTTGACGCCGTGGATGGAGAGCCAAATGGATTGCCCGCGTTGATCTATTTTGACTGTCTGAGGAAATTTTTTAACGATCTTGGTGAATATCTCATCCGGATGAAAGGGTTCGTTGGTGAACAAATCCAAATCAACGGAAATTCGGTGACCGTAACGCAGGGAAAGATTCGTTCCACCAACGAGTGGAAATGCTTCTAATAAAGGAATGCTGTTTAAGTCCTTTATTAGAGCAAGTGTTTCGGTAGCTAATGTATTGACGAACAGCATAGGTCAATGATTCCAGACGGAGTGTCGCGCCTGCCGCCGCTGGTAAGCCGTGAAGTCGCTTTCGTCCAAATCCAAAATCAGGCAAAGAAAAGACAAGGCCGTTTTTTTGTAGTAAGCCCCGTGTACTACTTCCCGGCGCATCCGTTCCAAGCCGTAAAACCGCAGTATTTCTTCGATATCCGCCCATAAGCCGTAATTCATCACTTTACCCATAACGAACAGGCTGTCGGCCTCGAAGTCGATGGATTCCATATCGACATCCCAGAAAGCGGTTTTGGAAAGGTTAGGTTTGTCCATTTTAGAGCCAAGATTATGGGCTGAATGTCAAGCAAGGGGAACCGAGGTGGTTAGCAAGCACTCATGAGAATCGCAGGATAAATATATGGTTAAGTTTTTAGAACGAATCAAACATTAAGCCAATACGTCAGCTTCAACACCAGCGCCCGGTTCTTGGAATGGAGCCAGCCGAGATTGTAGGGTTGGTCGGGGTCGGTGGCGAAGTAGTTGTCGGTATAAACGATGAAGAAATCCGAAACGGGCTTGAAACGCCACTGGAGGCGGGTGTTGAGGTTGACGTTGTTGACCTGATTGTTGTACTGCACCACGGTAGTAAGGAACACGGTCTTGCTGAACGTCACGTCCAGGCGCGGGCTGACCAGCACGAGCGTGGCGTCGGAGAAGCCCAGCTTCTCGGGTAGGTCGATGCGGTTGTAGCTCACGTCCACCGACAGGTTGACGAAAGGCTGGTAGCGGTAGCTGACATTGGCGGTCAGGTTCGTGATGTTGCCATTGAAGTAGGTGCCGAAGCGGCCGCTCAGCTCGTAGTTGAACAGATTGGCGCTGTTGGACGAATACGAAAAGCGCAGACTGCGATAACGGTAGGCGGTCCCCTGCGGCAGGGCCTTGCCTCCCTGGTTGGCCGGGTCGAAGCTGCGGTCGAAGAGGTAGGTGTAGTCGGTGCGGACGGGCGTGAGCCTGAAGGAACTGTTGTCGCTGAAGCGGACGAAAAACTGGACGGGCGAAAAATCCCAGTCGGTGTAGCGCCCGGTGGAGGCCTGAATGCGCACATCGCCGTCGATGCCGAAGCCCCAGCTATTGACGATGCGGTTGATTCGCGGTTTTTTAGGAAAAAACGAATAGGCCACATTGGGCGAAGTCCGCCACAGGTCGTTGCGCGGCACGAAGCCGATCTGGCTCACGTCGTAACCCGCCCCGATGCGGGTGATCCCCGCCGAGAAATCCAGCCGCGAGCTGTTGTAGTCGAGCGTGGCCGCCGTAGCCGTGGCGTCGCGCGGACTGCCGGGGGTGATGGATTTATGAACAAAAAAATTGCCGCTCAGCTTACCGTCGCGCGAGGCCAGTCTATAGTCCACGCCCGCCATGCGGTTGTAATCGTTTTCGGGTTGACGAATATCTTCTTCGGAATAAAAACTTTGTTTATTGACCAGAATCACGCCCAGCGTAGAGCGGGAGAAAACCCGCTGCTGCAAGGCCAGAACCGAATAATTGGCCGACGACTGCACGTTTTCTTTGGCGGCGGTCTGCATCGTCAGCAAGCCCACTCGCAGACGATTGCTGACTTTGCCGCTCAGCCGCGCCCCGGCCAGAATCGGCACCACGGCGTTGGCTTTGGTGACGGTATCACGTCCGATGCCAATGCGCCGCGAAAAAAACGGCGTAATGACCGACGAACTTCCACCGCCGCTGCTACCCGAACTACTGCTCGACACCCCGCCCGCGCCGAAGCCCGCAAACAGATCGCTGTTTTCCAGGAAAAACTGCCGCCGCTCGGGAAAGAAAAGCTCGAAGCGGCTAAGGTTAGTAACCTGGCGATCCACCTCAGCCTGAGCGAAGTCCGGATTGATGGTAAGGTCCAAATTCAGCGAGGGCGTCACGGCAATTTTGGCATCGATACCTACGCCAGGTTTGCCCACCCTATCCTGCTGATTGAGGTAATCCTGGCTGGAATTGTAGGAGACATAGGGAATCAGCGACACATTCCCGCCCGGCTGCGGCGGCGGTGTGTCCCAGATCAGTAGGCCGGAAAAGGCAATGTTATTGCTCCGCAGTCCACGCGGGATAGGCGCCCAGGCCGACCGCTCGTTGATGTCCAGGTTGTTGCGGAAGAAATTGACGTTCCACTCGTTGGTGCCTTCCGTGATTTTGTAGCGCAGCGTTTTGAAGGGAATCGCGAGTTCCACCACCCAGCGGTCGTCGAAATTGGTTACCTTCGTGTACCACTTGTTGTCCCAATCGTTGGTCACGTCCACGCCGTTGGACAGCAGCCCCTCGCGCTGCACACCGTAGGGATTCACGGCAAAATGGAAGGCGTTCTGCTTGTCCTTGAAGGTATCGAGGTTCACGATGATGAGGTCCGTGCCGCCGCCCTGCGGGAAATCGCGCCGCAGCGACTGCACCGCGTAGTGGCGGGGCTGATGCACCACGTAGCCAATGTACAGGTTCTCGTCGTCGAAGGTCATGCGGGCTTCGGTTTGCTGCACGGCGGCGGAGGTGTCGTAGGGGAATGTCTGCCGGAAAGGACTCGTCACCTCGGCGGCCTGCCAGTCGGGTTCGTCAAGGTGTCCATCCAGTGTGATTGTTCCCATGGCCTTGCGGATGTGCAGGCGGTAGTTTTCTTCGTTGGGGGTTTGGGCCTTTAAAAAGGAGGAAGGGAGGAGGGAGAAAAGGAGGAAGGGAATGAATAGGTAGTGCTTTTTCAAGAGCTTAGGGTCAAAGGGAAGGCGGCCAATTTGTTGCCCGTAAATTTACGTGATTTTTTGGCCGTGCGGCGGGCCGCGTCTTTATTTTATTGAAAACAATTTGCACAAACCAATTCTTCGCCCTACTTTGCGGAAGAAAATCGCAGTAAGCGAAATTTCGCCAATGCTCCAAGCTTATGCACAATACGAACATCAAC
>JBBSKK010000155.1:0-7102 GCA_038256395.1 Cytophagales bacterium
GTCGAGGTCAGTCTGGATGTCAGTCAATTGCTTCGTGAACTTTGGCAGCTCTATTGTTACGAACGTCATCTGGTCGTCAATGATTTCGTTGTTGGTATTTCTCAGTGCTGCAATATTGTGAAAATCTGGAATGTCTGGAAATATCGCTTTCGCCAATATTCCGATGCAGTAGATTTTAGTTAGGTTCTCAAATCTATAATCCCCCTTTTTAACCAACGTATTGAAGCGGTGTAACGCGTAGAATTTCATGCGCTGGATGAATTCAGGATACTCGCTCAATTGCATTTCTACAATGAAGTGATTTTCATTTTCATCGATACAAGCGATATCATAAATACTACTTCTACTGTCTATCGTAATGGCCGGGGCGTCGTTCTTGACAAATTCAATCGCTTTGATGGGCGTTGGTGAATCGATCAAAGCCTGCAAAGCCTTTTTCAGGAAGGTAGTATCTGCTTCATTGCCGAATGTAGCTTTGAAGCCGTAATCCGAAAGAATCGAAATGAACCGTCCGTTGTCATTATAAATATCCATAAACCTTACGTGTAAGGATAAGCGTTCTGTGTCTCCTCCCCTCACTTCCCCCTTCGCAACCCCCAATACAACGGCGCGCCGCCCAAAAACAGCAGCCACCCAACCAAAGCCGAATCGGGATTGGTTATAATGACGTTGACCGCCACGACGAGTAAAAATAGCACAAAAAACAGGCGAGACACTGGTGCGCCAGTCGTACTACAGGTCAATGAAAAAACAAATACCCCAGCCAAATCCCCGCCAGCACGCCCACAAAATCCGCAATCAACCCTGCCACAATCGCGTAGCGGGTGTTTTTGATGCCGACGGAGCCGAAGTACAGGGCCACGATGTACAATGTCGTGTCCGCCGAGCCCTGGAAAATGCAGACCAGGCGGCCAATGAACGAGTCGGGGCCGAATTCCTTCATGGCGTCGATCATGAGGGCGCGGGCCCCGCTACCACTGAGGGGTTTCATCAGGGCCACGGGCAGGGCGTCGGTAAATTCGGTATTGAAACTGGCGAAGGAAAAGAGAAACTTCAAGCTATCGACCAGGTAGTCCATCGCCCCGCAGGCCCGGAACGCGGCAATTGCCACCAGCATCCCGACGAGGTAAGGAATAATGACCACCGAAGTGCTGAACCCATTTTTGGCCCCGTCGATAAAGGCGTTAAAGACGTTGACTTTCTTGTACAGTCCGCCCAGGCCGAACATAATGGTGCGGTTGAAAATGTTGAGCCGCTGCCAAGTGGCGGTGATGAGCATACTCACCACCGTGGTCACGTAGGTGCCGACCACGCAGGGAATGAACACATCGGACGGACTTTCGGCGCCCAGAATGGCGCGTTGAGCAATGATGCTGAGCGGGATAATCTGCAAGCCTGAGGTGTGCAGCACCAGGAACATGATCTGGGCATTGGAGGCCGTGTCGGGGTCGGGGTTGAGTTGTTGCAGGCTCTGCATCGCTTTCAGGCCGAAGGGCGTGGCGGCGTTGTCGAGGCCGATCATGTTGGCGGCAAAGTTCATGATCATTTCGCCGTTGGCGGGATGGTCGCGTGGTACTTCGGGAAATAATTTATTAAAAAAAGGCCCGATGACCCGCGCCAGCACGTTGATGGCCCCGGCTTTTTCGCCGACGTTCAGGATGCCCAGAAAGAAAGTCATCACGCCCGCCAGCGGCAGGGCGATGTCCATCACGGCGACCTCGGCCATGTCGAGCATGCCTTCTACGACGAGCTTGAAGGTCAGCGTGTCGCCCAGGAAAATGAATTTGACCAGGGCGATAACGAAGGCAATGACGAAGAAGAAGACGAAGATGTAGTTTAATGCCATGCGGGGGATGGGTTTATGGAAGCGTTTTTCCTTGAGTACCTGAGTACGCCACGGGGCGCGCCGCCAAGTTCCTGAGTACCTAAGTGGTTAAATCTCCTGCAATTTAAAACATAGGCTTCTGTATAGACTTTTTTCTTTATGGTACAAAGTAAATCAGGTACTTAGGGACTCGGTACTCAGGTACCATTTCAATCCAAAACTAACTAGCATAACGCCCACAAACAGCACCGCCGACACTGGATTGTAAATCGTCAAAGCCACTAAGGATACCAAAGCAATCCCTAACGTCAGCCACGGTACTAGTGGGTAGCCGGGGGTACGGAAGGGGCGTTCTAGGTTGGGTTCATTTTTTCGTAGAATAATGAAGGAAATCAGGGAAAAGGAATACATCGTCAAGGCTCCGAAAGCGGAGAGAATGATGATTTCGGCGGTGGATTGCGTGAGCAGGGCCGCCAGGCCGATACCCATGTTGAGAAGCAAAGCGTTGGCGGGAGTCCGGTACTTAGGGTGGATTTTGCCAAGCAGCGCCGGGCCGTTACCCAGCCGACAAAATTCGTAGGTGGAGCGTCCGGCGGCTAGGAGTAGGCCGTGAAAGGAGGCGACCAGCCCAAAAATCCCGAAGCCGATGATGAGGTTGTAGAGCGGGTGCTTCTCCGTCCCGACTTGTTGCAAAGCCAGCGGCAGCGGTGAATCGGAAACCCCTCCGGCTTCGTCGAACACCACGCCCGCCCAGCCCGAAACACCCACCGCCGCCACGAAGGTGAAAGCACACAGCAGCACCAGCGTCGCCATCGCCAGCAGGAAGCCGCGCGTGAGGTCGCGCTGTGGGTTGAGGCTTTCTTCGGCGACGTTAGCCAGTCCTTCGATGCCCAGAAAAAACCAGATGGCAAACGGAATGGCCGCAAAAACGCCGCCCCAGCCGTTGGGTAAGGCGTTGGCAGTGAAGGCTTCTTGCGAAAAATTGGGCAAAGTAATGCTGGCGAACAAAATTAACCCCACTACTGCCACCACCGTCACGAACAGCTCGAAAGTAGCGGCCAAATTCGTACCCAGAATATTGAGAACAGTAAACAAAACATACACCCCCACCGCAATCGCCAGCGGTGGCACGCTCGGCACAAATAGCGATACGTAGGCCCCAATGCCCGCCGCGATGGCCGGGGGCGCGAACAAAAACTCAATGTTCTGCGCCATGCCCGCCAGGAAGCCGCCCCGCGCGCCGATGGCCCGGCTGGCGTAGTCGAACGCCCCGCCCGCCTTGGGAATGGCGCAGGCCAATTCGGCGTAACTCAGCGTGAAGCCCAGGTACATGGCAATGACCAGCCCCGTGGCGACGGCCATGCCCAGCGTACCGCCTTCCTGCAAGCCCAGGTTCCAGCCGAAGTACATCCCGGAAATGACGTAGCCTACTCCGAGGCCCCAGAGAAGCGTTGGCGTTAGGGTCTTTTTTAACTGTTGAGTGTCTTGGGACATTTTCTTTCGGGAAGGAAAGGAGGAGGCGGGGCGCCCCGTGGCGAGGAAAGGATAAATGGAGCGTGCGCCAGCATTCTTCCCTCCTTTTATCCCTTCATCCCTTCCTCCTTATTTCTTGAACAAAAGCGCCTTTATAGGTTGAATGCGCGTGATAACGTAGGTGGGTATAAGCAAAACCAGACCCACCAGAAACAAAGTCAAAAGATTGATAAGCAGCACCGTTCCCCAATCGAAGACGATGGGTACCGTATCCATATAATAATTCACCGGGTCTAGCGGGATGAGGTGGAACTGCCATTGCAGCCAGGCGATAAACAGGCCCGCGAAGTTGCCGATGAGCAGTCCACGCAGGACGATGTACACGCCGACCCGCACGAAAATGGTGCGAATCTGCCGATCGGGACTGCCCAGGGTTTTGAGCAAACCGACTAGTGGCGTACGCTCCATAATCATTACCAGCAGAATCGAAATCATGTTGAAAGAGGCCACGAACAGAATCAGCGTCATGAACACGCCCGTGTTGCGGTCCAGCAGCAGCAGCCAGTCGAAGACGGGCCGGAAAGTTTCCGTGACCTTTTGCAGGAACATATCCGGGTCCATGTAGTTGAAAATCTTCTCCGCCGTGGCGTCGATTTCGGCGAAGTCTTCGAGGTAGATTTCGTAGGTGCCTACCGTATCCGCCCCCCAATCGTTGAGGCGCTGGATAAGGGCCAAATCACCCACGATTAGCGTATTGTCAAACTCCTCCATGTCGGTTTCGTAAATGCCGACGACATTGAGTTTGCGGGCGCGGGGCGGATTTTGCACAAAGTACATCAGCACATCGTCGCCCGCTTTGAGGCGGAGTTGGCGGGCAATTCGCTGGCTCAGAATAATTTCCTGCGCGTAGCCGCTGTCGGGGAATTGAATCAGGCGGCCCGAAACCAGGCTCTCCTCGAAGAGCTTCCAGTCGTAATCTTTCCCGACGCCTTTCAGCACCACGCCTTTCAGCTCGTCGGGGGTTTTCAGGATGCCCGACTTGTGGGCCACGGCCTGCCAGTGCGCCACTTCGGGCATTTTGGATAAATCCTCCGAAAGCGTCGTTTTGCGCGGCATCGGCGCTTCCTCGTAGCTGTTGTTGAGCGTCAGCGAATTGACTCGCAAATGCGCCCCGAACAGAAAAACCTTATCCTGAATGACTTCCTTGAACCCAAACAGCACCGCGAAGGCCAAAATCCCCACGGCGGTGCTGATGGCGATGCTGGCAATGCCGATGCGCGTGACCGTGGCCGAGAAAGTACCCACGGCATTGTGGCGGATGCGGTCGGCGATGAAAGCGGGAAAGCGCAAGGCGGGCGGTGATTTTTGCGTTTATGTCGTAATTTGCAAATCTAACGAAAAACCTTTCCTATGAACTATCTTCTTTCGGTGCTGCTGGCATTTATGCTGAGTACCTGCGGCAATTCGTCGCAAAATGACACCACCACTTCTAATAAAACCACCAGCCAAGAAAACAAAACGGACGACCTGAAACTGGGCATCGACCGCACGGGCGAGTACCTGCCGCTGCTCGCGGGCAAGCGCGTGGGCCTGGTCGTGAACCACACGACTCTCTTTTCCAATGGCACCCACTTGGCCGACAGTCTACTGGCTTTGGGCGTCAAAATCCAAACCATTTTCGCCCCTGAACATGGTTTCCGGGGTCAGGCCGATGCCGGGGCTACCATCAAAGACGGCAAGGACGCTCAAACCGGGCTGCCCATCGTGTCGCTTTACGGCAAGAACAAAAAGCCCTCGGCGGAGCAATTGCGGGACATCGACATCATGATTTTCGACATTCAGGATGTCGGCGTGCGCTACTACACCTATCCCAGCACAATGCACTACGTCATGGAAGCCTGCGCCGAAAACGGCAAGCCGTGCCTGATCCTCGACCGTCCCAATCCCAACGGCGACTACGTGGACGGCCCGGTGCTGGACCCGAAATTCAAATCATTCGTGGGCATGAACCCGGTTCCCGTCGTCCACGGCCTGACTTCCGCCGAACTGGCCTTGATGATCAACGGCGAGGGCTGGCTGGAAGGAGGTAAAAGCTGCGACCTGACCGTGGTGCCCTGTACGGGCTATAACCACCGCATGGTTTATGAGCTACCCGTGAAGCCTTCGCCCAACCTGCCCAATCTGCAATCCATTCGGCTGTACCCATCCATTTGCCTTTTCGAGCCAACCATCGTGAGCGTCGGGCGCGGCACCGACACGCAGTTTCAGGTCATCGGCGCCCCGGATAAAGTATATGGTTCCTACCAGTTTACACCCACCGACCAGCCCGGCGCACAGAACCCGCCCAACGAGGGAAAAGTATGCTACGGCCTGGACTTGCGCGACGTAAATACCCGACAATTGGGTTTCACGCTGAAATACGTCCTCGACTTTTACAACAAAACCCCCGACAAGTCGAAGTTCTTCACCAGCGCCGACTTCTTCGACAAACTCGCCGGGACGGATATGATTCGCAAAATGATGGTCGCCGGGAAGTCGGAGGCCGAAATCCGGGCGGCATTCACGCCGGGATTGGAGGAATTTAAGGAGAAGCGGGAGAAGTATTTGTTGTACGAATAGAGCAGGAAAGGAGGAAAGAATGTAATCCTCGAATTCCTTTCCTCCATCCTCCTTTCCTCCTTCATGAAATCTGTGACCTAAAACAAAACCATGCTCCTAATCCACAAAAACCACGAAACCCTTTCCCAGGCCGTTGCCGAGCGCGTGGCGAAGGTGCTGCAAGAAAAGCCCCACGCTTTGATTTGTCTTCCCTCGGGCAACACACCACTACGGCTGTTCGAGATTTTGGTCAATCAGCACGAAATTGGCGAAATCGACTTCTCGCGCTGCACCTTCGCGCTGCTGGACGAATGGTTGGGCATGGACGGCCAGGACGAAGGAAGTTGTCGCTACTGGATCGACGAAAAATTACTGAATCCATTAGGTTTCAAGAAGGAGCAAATCGTGGCCTTCGACGCTAAGAGTGATGATTTGGAAGGCGAATGCGAACGGGTCAACAAGAAAATCGAAGAACTGGGTGGTTTCGACCTAGTCGTATTGGGCGTGGGAATGAATGGCCACCTCGCCCTCAATGAGCCGGGTACTTCCTTCGACAGCTACGCCCACGTAAGTACCCTCGCTCCCATCACGGCGCAGGTAGGGCAGAAGTATTTTACCAAACAAACCCCGCTCACCGAAGGCATTACCCTGGGTATCCGGCATTTTCTGGAAGCCCAGGAACTCATCATAATGGCGAGTGGGTCAGCCAAAGCTCCCGTAATGAAGCGGGCGCTAGAAGGGGAAGTGACGGAAGATTTTCCGGCAAGTGTCGTGCAGCAGGACGATAAAATTCTGGTGATGCTGGATGAGGAAGCAGCGGGAACACTCGCGTCCTGACAGTTTTCTGGCCAGGCGCAAAGTCGCGATATGAAACACAAACCGCCAGCCTTGCGTTTTGACCCCACAAACTAAACAAAACCAAAAAATGAATTTATACAGAACCCTCGCCGTAGCCGCCGCCAGCCTGATGCTGGGTGCCGCTTCGTGCGATACCATGAGCCAAAATCAAGGAAAAGACAACAGTCCGGTGCGTGACGTGGCCATCGAAGCCCCCGCCGGACAGGCCACGGCGGCTTTTGCCGAAGGCTGCTTCTGGTGTACCGAGGAGATTTTTGAAGCCGTCGTGGGCGTGGACTCGGTCATTTCGGGTTACGCGGGCGGCCACACCAAAAACCCGACCTACGACCTGGTGAATACCGAAACCAC